>LFTF01000086.1 GCA_001512945.1 Clostridiales bacterium DTU023
CGCGGGGAGCCCTGTTGCTTTTCGTTTCACGTATTCGAGAACAGCGTTTCGGCGCTGAAATACATTGGATTCTGAAGGGAATCCAGGTCCTCCGATGCACCCGCCTTCACAAAATAAAGGTTCGGCTGCTCGGAAATTCCATTCAGAGGCAGGTATATCAAAAAGCGCCTGAATGGCTGACGCTCCGCATGGATGAACAATGTCCCCGGTTGAGGCGTCTGTCGGGATACCACACGTTTTCAGCATGCCGCCTTCGAGCGGGAATAGACGGGCTACGTCATAGCCGCCCTCACCGTCAAAAGGCTCCTCGCAGAACTGCTTCAAGTCGATATCCTCTTCATCGAACCATTGAACAAGCTCGGTGAAGGTGAGCACGGCCTGGACATCGCCTTTATTTTCAGGTCGCAGGATCTCTTGTTTTTTCGCTGAGCATGGGCCTATGAAAACGATCTGAATATCATCACCGAGGCGCTGGCGTAGCATCCGCGCATGCCCGATCATAGGAGAAGTGACCGGAATCATCCGGTCTAAGAAGGAGGGCCGCTCCTGTTCAATGTAGCGGACGACGGCGGGACAGGCCGTAAATATGCTGCCGACTTCCATTTGTTTGAGTGATTCATGCGAGATCGCTTCTGC
>LFTF01000098.1 GCA_001512945.1 Clostridiales bacterium DTU023
TCTTGAACCATGTTTGGATCTCATGGCCGCTGTACTCATCGGCAAAAGCAGCGCGTGCCAATTCATAGACAACAGATGGTTTTTTGCGGCCAAAGACAAGATGCCACAAGAAGAAGTCAATGAGTTCGTAGGGGCCGATCGCGCTCTCGGTAAGTTGGAGAAGTGTGTCATCACGGCCCGGTGGTAAAAGTTCTGGAGAAACAGGTCGCTGCAAGATTTCGCGAAGCGCAGACGCCGCGGTTGCGGCGCGGTCACGATCTATCACAAACGGTGATGTGCCCTTGTCAAGAAGATCCGCCGCAACGCGTGTCATCTCACGAATAACGGTTTTGGCTAGCGACGTATTGACTGAATACATTGACATCTGGTCGCCATTATACGTACACCAACCCAGCGCGAGTTCCGACAGGTCACCCGTACCCACAACAATTCCGCCTTCAAGATTTGCCAGATCCATCAGAATTTGTGTGCGTTCGCGGGCCTGCGCATTCTCATAGGTGACATCGTGCGCGACACCATCGTGTCCGATCGCTTCCAGATGCAGGGTGACGGCCTGATCGATGGCTATTTCACGAAAATCAACTCCCATGGCTTCTCCAAGCGAACGCGCGAGACGGCGCGATGCCTGTGATGTCCCCGGTCCCGGCATTGAAACAGCCAGGACGTCGCTGTAAGGACGGTTCAGAAGTCTTACCGCCTCCAATGAGGCGAGTAGCGCGACGGCGGAATCAAGTCCGCCGGAGAGTCCCAGAATAGGGCGGGCGCCGACTGTAGCCAGACGGTCAGCAAGCCCATTGCCTTGGATCGCAAGCGTTTCCGTGAATAGAGAGACGCC
>LFTF01000039.1:0-1598 GCA_001512945.1 Clostridiales bacterium DTU023
CGTTTGGTTTGATTGGTCACCACCGCTTCCGCCAAGAGTTTGTTGGGCGCGGAGATAAGCCCTCCGTCAAACGAGCGAATTTTGCTGGTGCGCATCCCAATCAATTCGACCGACCCCTCAATATCCTTTGTGCTGATCCAATCCCCCACATTAAAAGGCTGGTCGAGCAAGATGGCCAAACTTCCCAGAAAATTGCCGATCGTATCCTGCGCGGCAAGTGTGAGCGCAAATCCTCCGATACCAAGTCCCGTGATTAATCCCGCGACATTGGAGACCCAATACGAAAGGATGACAAGAACTCCGATAAAAATGATACCGAAGCGAATCATAGACACGAGGAGCGAAACGGCACTCGCTCCGATCGGCTGATCCGTCAAGTTTTTTCTGCGAACAAAAAGGACCCCGATGACCATTGCCGTCTTGAACAAGAGCCAGAACGCGATCGCTGTCATCAGCGTGTCAACGGATTTGATCAGGAATTTGTGCCATGGATCCGCGATGAAGACGGCGACGTGGCACGAAGCCGTAAGAAATATAATCGGAATAAAGATCTTGAGAGGTTTTACAATCTCCTCTTTCATCACTCTGTAGTCATCGGGATAACGGCGGCGCGAATGGGCTAGCACAATGTAAAGTATCCCCTTCGCGATAACCTTGCGAAAGATAAAGAATATGGCAGCTATAGCAAGCAGAATAGCGGCCGGAAGCCACTGTTCCAAACTGCCAAATAATGACGTCTCCCCTTCACTGTTGGCGGCTAACACCAAACAGAATCGCGGAGACAAATTGCATAAAGCCGATAACAACACGGCATCACCCCATATCACGTTTTTGATGGCATTTTCATCGCAATCCGCAACGAAAACTTCCATGTTTAGTATACATGTCTTTGGAAAATTGCTTACAGCGCTGTGAATATCCGCCGACGGATCTCTTCACGCAACTTCCCCCACTCGAGATATTACCCCTCCGAGCCCGACTCCTCATTCAACCGATTTACTTGCAAAACGTCGAGCGACGACCACAGTGACGACGGAGGACCTTGCGAAAGCACATAGATTCTGTCAGACAGCGTGAGCGATTCTTCAATATCGTGTGTGATCAAAAGGATGGACAGGCCGAGCGCCTCTTAGTTCGCGAGCAACCACTCGTGAATCTGGCTTCGAGTAATGGCGTCAAGCCCGGTGAAAGGTTCGTCAAGGAGCATCAGATCATTCGAATAAAGATAGGTTCGCAGAAATGCGGCGCGCCTGCGTTGGCCGCCCCAAAGCCGTGATGGATAACGGTACTCCAATCCCATTCGGCCAAATGTTTCGAAATATATCGCTGCCTTTGGCCGACGCTTTGAGGAAACGCCGGATCAGATCGGGGGTTTCCCTGATCGTATTCTCAAATGTATGTAAAATGAGGCCTGACATGGCAGGCGTATCCCTAATTAAAGAGGCAATGATATCACCGGGAGCAGGCAGAATAAAATGCCGAATGATGCCCTTTTCGGAAAGAAATTGAAGCATGATGGTCAGAAAAATTATGAGGACGACAGGTGGCAACATCTGACGCGCAATCGTTTTCACGACGCGAAAACTAAATGCAAAGTG
>LFTF01000039.1:1633-2366 GCA_001512945.1 Clostridiales bacterium DTU023
TGAATGTCAAAGACAGCGCGGCTGTTTACCTCGGACAATGTTCCCGGTAATACCGGGGACAGCCCTATGTGTTTTTCATGATAACGTGTTCGACTGTTTGACTGACATTTTCGAATGAGTCGCAACACTCTTCCATATGTCGAAAAAGCTCAGTCCAGGCAACGATATGTATCGGATCATCGCTCATTTCATATAAACGGCGCAGACAGCGAACATAGATTGCGTCGCCTGCCTCCTCCAAATCATTCATTTCGATAATATGACGGCGGATGTCGTCTGATTTCCTAAACTCCTCGAATTCACTCATAATGTTCGAGAGTTGCCTCGAGCAAGCGATAATGATCTCGCTGAACTCATAAGACTCATCTCGAAGTTCCTTGATGTTGAACATATACAGGAGCATCAAGACGTCTTCAATCGCGTCGGTGACGTCGTCGATCATATTGGCAATCGACATAATATCTTGCCGCTCGATGGGTGTAATAAATTCACGTGCCAGCTTCTTTGTCATATCGTGGAGGGCGAGGTCAGCCGCATGCTCGATATCATGCATCTCACTGAGTAATGATTGCAGATTTTGCGAATCGTAGTCGGTCATTGAGGAGGCGAGAAAATCCGCCGCGTCTTCTGTATACTTGGCTAGGCCGCTCAAGAGGTCAAAATAATTGGTTTTTTTCTTTTTTTTGAACATTGTGTTACCTTCATTCCTAAGCGCTCGATCTTCTCAAATAGG
>LFTF01000039.1:2496-11797 GCA_001512945.1 Clostridiales bacterium DTU023
GCCGCGAACCCTTGATAAGGTTCGAGTTTCACCATATCCATCCCCACGGATTTAATGATCCGGTATCCGCCAATTGACGTTCCAAGCGCCATGACCAATGAGCACAGAATCATCATCCAAACCGGGATGACGAATGTCTGCGCGTTCGTATACCCTTTATTGAGAAAAATACCGAGCATGAACACGGCCAAGAACTTCTGACCGTCCTGGGCGCCGTGCATAAACGCCATACCGGCTGCCGCCCCGATCTGGGCCTTCCGAAAGCCGTGGGCGAGATTGCGCCTGTCCCGGCCCGCGAAAAATCTCGCGATTACCCTTGACGAAACGAATCCTGAGATAAATCCCAGGACCGACGAGATGACGAGGCCATAAAGAACCTTAACCCACTCCGACCCGTTGATGCCCGCAAAACTGTTGTTAAGCGCGATCGCGGCGCCGGAAAGCCCTGCAATCAAAGCATGGCTTTCGCTTGTAGGAATACCCAGCACGGAAGCGGCCGTAGCCCATACGACAATGGCCACCATTGCCGCGCAAAGACCCACAATGCTTTTGTGCGCGTCCCCGCCGAAGTCGACCATGTTGAAAATCGTCTGCGCGACAGTCGCGCTGAGCATAGTCATGAGAAAAACGCCGAGGAAATTCATCACGGCAGCCATAGCGATGGCTGCCCGGATAGACATCGCGCGCGTCGATACGGCTGTAGCGATTGCGTTGGGAGCGTCTGTCCATCCGTTGACGAGAATCACACCGATTGTAAGAATCACGGTGACCGCCAGCATCGGATTCGACGTAACGTCACGCAGGAAAGATATGAAATCAATTGTCATGTCGTTTAGTTGTTGTTATTCCTCGCTGAAAATCCAGCACTAGCACCGTCACGCTTCGGCATGCTGCCGCGCATGGCATCGAAGAGCGATTTATCGGTCATCGATACATTGATGGACGAGATAAATTGGTCATTGTCGCGCGTCTTTAGCAACAGATTGAGTACTGTTTCTGTGACGGCTGACGTCTCAAGCTGTGAAAATGTCTTGCGTAGAATCCAGATGGCATCGAGTTCGCGTTCGGAGAGAAGTAGCTCTTCGCGTCGCGTACCTGAACGCGTGATATCAATTGCGGGGAAGATACGTTTATCAGCCAGCTTACGGTCAAGGATGACTTCCATGTTGCCCGTTCCCTTGAACTCTTCGAAGATAACTTCATCCATCCGCGATCCGGTTTCGACGAGGGCTGTGGCCATAATCGTGAGGCTGCCACCAAATTCTATGTTCCGAGCAGCGCCGAAAAAGCGTTTGGGGCCATAAAGCGCCCCAGGGTCGAGACCGCCAGACAGCGTCCGACCTGTGGGATTGATCGTCAGGTTATACGCGCGTCCCATTCTGGTAATACTGTCAAGCAAGATGACAACATCGTGTCCGAGTTCGACAAGGCGCATGGCGCGCTCCAAAACCAACTCCGTGATACGGACATGATTTTCAGGTGTTTTGTCAAACGTAGAGTAGACAACTTCGCCATCGATTGACCGTTGCATATCGGTCACTTCCTCCGGACGCTCATCGATCAATAGAACGATCAGTTTTACCTCGGGATTGTTAACGGTGATCGCATTGGCGATTTTCTGCAAAAGCATTGTTTTTCCTGCTTTAGGCGGGCTAACAATCATTCCGCGCTGACCTTTGCCGATCGGGCAAACAAGGTCAATAACGCGTGTTGACAATTCATCACGTACCGTCTCCAAGACATAGCGTTGCGTTGGATAGATCGGTGTGAGTCGGTCGAAGTGAGGGCGCCTGATCATCTTTTCAGGTGATTCCCCGTTGACCTCACGGATATAGAAAAGCGCTCTGTAGCGGTCGTTATCGCGTTGCTGACGGACGGGACCGGTCACATGGTCTCCCGTTCGAAGGTGAAAACGACGGATGTATTGCGGCGGAACATAGATGTCTTGATTGCTCTGAATGTAGTTTTCCATGCGAAGGAAGCCATAGCCTTCGGACATTACTTCCAATACACCTGTCACGACTTCTTTTTGTTTATCGCCCTTTTGATCGGTCGCAGCTTCGTCCACGTCTCCTCCGGAGTCGAGGTCCTCATCAACGAATTCATCGTCCACGTTGAACTCTCTCGTCCCTGTCTTTTTAGGACCGGCATTTTTTTCGGAATCCTCACCGTTATTTTCAGAACGAACCTTGCGTGACCCAGTCGTCCTTTGCTTTGTTTTGACCGGTTTTGTGGTTGATTTCTCCGATGCTTCGTCTGCCACACTCCTGACTTGTTGCGAGGTAGCAGTCGTTTTCTTGGGTGCAGGCGTTTTTGCCGGCATGTCCTCGTCTTTGTGTGACAATGCCTCTGCTGGTGCTTTGCCTTGCTCTGCCTTCGCAGACGCCTCAGCCACCGTGAGATCTGAATTGGATTCATCTGCCATGCTGACGAGAAAATCCAGCAACTGCTGCTTGGTCATGCGGCTCGTGTCTCCCGGTGTCAAAAGACCAGAGATGTGGGCGATTGCGGAAAGATCTTTTTTTGTTTTCCCGCGAAAATCAGGTTGTGCCATAAAATTTCCTTTTCTCAATTGTTGTTGATAGTTACCCCGACAGTGCGGAATTATGTTCAATTACAGAGTTGGATGGCTCCTATGCCAGCCAGATGTTATCCGTCATATGGATTTTTCCCTCTTGGAAATCTAGATTAATCCCAATTACAGCCCAGCTGGAGCGTCAAAGACGGCTACCGTTCTATTTCAAGGACATTGTCCCAAGGGGATCGGTGAAAGTATAAGACAAACATCATAGCCCGTCAACTCTTGGCTTATCAGAATCCGGCAATGTCTGCGTGCTCGTTCATGATGTTGAGCGCAATGCCCGTGCCGATCGCGACACAAGACACAGGATCCTCGGCTACAATAACTTCAATGCCGACACGCGTGGCAAGCATTCGGTCGAGCCCGTATAATAGCGACCCTCCACCCGTCATCACAATACCGCGCTGACTTAAATCCGCCATCAATTCAGGCGGTGTCTGTTCCAAAACGGAATGGATGGCCTCGAAAATCGCGCTGACCGGCTCTTCCAGTGCTTCAAGCATCTCGGTCGAACTAATCGTCAGTATAGCGGGCATGCCCGTGATGAGATTTCTCCCACGCACCTCCATGGTCAACTCTTCTTCTCGCGGATAGGCGCATCCGATATTAATTTTCAACTCTTCCGCCGTCAGCTCCCCGATCAGCACATTGTGCCTTCGTCGAATGTACCGGATGATCGCTTCGTCAAACTTGTCACCCGCGACCTTGGTCGATGTGTCCACGACCGGACGGCACAGCGAAATGACAGCGATGTCGGTTGTGCCACCGCCGATGTCAATGATCATGCTACCGGAGGCTTGGGTAATATCGATCCCTGCTCCGATTGCGGACGCGATCGGTTCTCGTATAAGAAATACTTCGCGCGCGCCTGCGTGACGGCAAGCATCTTCGACAGCCTTTTGCTCGACGGGTGTAATCACTCCGGGAACGGAGACCACAATAGTCGGTTTAAAATAGCGAACAAAAAATCCCGTGTTGACGCGGCTGATGAATTCTTTAAGCATGATTTCAGTGACCTGAAAATCAGAGATAACGCCTTCGCGCAGTGGACGGATAGCTTTAACGATATCCGGTGTGCGGCCAAGCATAAGGCTGGCGCGCTCGCCAACAGCGAGGACACGTCCTGTTCGGCTGTTGACCGCGACAACGGATGGTTCCCTTAATACGATGCCGCGTCCTTCAACATAAATGAGAACAGTTGCTGTTCCCAAATCAATACCAATATTTAAGCCAAGACCCATGTAACCTACCGACCAAAATAATAATCAAATTTTTACGCCACAAACAATCCGCCGCGCACTTCATCTGATGCCGCGAACCTGTCGACGCAACCTCTGAACTGCTTTTAAATTGTCCCACTTACGGTGTCATGATACAATAGATCGACGACAGGGGCAAGGATTTTCGCTCAGTCAGGAAGTGGGAGAAAGTCTCCGCTCCGAGCGTTTCCATTTTGCCTTTCATGGTTAACAGAGGCAACTCGTGATTAAACTCAGCGGCTATATTCTCACGGTATTTTTCCTCACGGGTGTCTTCTTCTCTGCCTCGATTCCGTCTACGATCGCCTACCTCTCCCTGCTTTCAGGTCACTTTGCATTCGCGCTGTTCGCTGTACTCATCGCGCGTGGCGCAAGGCGGACAAGCAACCATTTCCTCTATTTCACCCGCCTCCTTGCTACGGCTCTGGCAACTGAAATTATTTTGATTATCGCTGTTAAAAAAATCGGAATTTATATCGACACGCGTAATGTGCTCTTCACGTACGCCGCGTCGCTTGCGCTAATCGCGGGAATTGCCATGGCAATCGGCTGTTATCATGATCTAGTCGCACATGCCGTCCCCGCAGGGGGCGGGTTAACAAAGAAAGAACTGTTCGGTGTTCCCGTGAATCCAGGCAATTACCGTATAGCGCCTATTCAGGGACTTGTCATTGGCCTTGCAACTGCGGGACTTGCCGTCTTTGTGACGATCTATTTCCGTTTTGCGTATGGCCTCTACGGTCTTCTTTTCGTTCTGCTCGTGTTTATCGCGATGCGCGATGACTCCCTGTCATCTTCGGTTATCCTCAAACGGTCTGTATACAACAACGGCAAATCGTTTACGCGAACGATTTCATATGTGACTGCGCTTACTGTGGTCTTTTTAAGTCTGACCCTCTTGTCTGGCAGCTTGCGCGCCCTATTCTCGCTCAACTACCTTGTCGCGATTCCGGCTATTCTCGCGGCGGCGGGCCTGCCCGAAACTCCGCGCCCACCCACGCCGTTTCAACGATGGTTGTCCTACGCCACACTACCCATCGCCATCGGGTTCATGTCCCTCATTCGTTTCCTACTGTAATTTCGCATTCGATTCCCCAAAATAACAAAACCCCTGAGCATTTTGTCTCAGAGGTTTTGTATGTGCGTCGTTAGACCATGGCGGAGGGCAAGAGATTCGAACTCTCGGTACCCTTATGGGGCACACGCGATTTCCAGTCGCGCTCCTTCAGCCAACTCGGACAACCCTCCAAGTCTTTTGCAGCAAATCCTATTTTTCACGAAAACCGTATAAAACGAACTCACCGGACGCCATTTGGAGCAATGGGAATTGTAACACTACCGTTGAAACCTTGTCAACGCAACAGACCCGGGGCACCACTCCCGGGTCTGTTCATCAATTGGAGGAGAAAGTATGAAATGAGTTCCTAACACTCATGACAACATCTGTATTGTAACGGGCATTGATTGCCAACTTGATAATCAAGTGTGAATAAACAAATAACATTTTATTAGTATTGGCTTTTTATGAAATAAAAAGGCCCGTTTGTCACGAGCCTGTCATATTAACAAAAATAGTCTATCCTGATCGTCTAATCCAATTTTTTTATCGCACCCGGCAAAAGAGCGCTTTCGTCTGCCGGCGTTTTAATCAAATAGCCCCCTCCGGGAGTCGCGATCCGCAGTGTCACTGGTTTTTTGGTCGCCTTGAATGATGTGTCTTTGAGCTCGAGAACATCAGTCCGTATGCCGCAATAAATATTGAAGAGATCGATGCTCTCCTCCACAGTGATCGCCGCGGGCAGCACGATGATAACATCGGTGCTAGTCATCCCCTCCACAGTAATATCCTTTGTTTTATCAAAAGTCAGAGGAAGTTCTATCGCAAATTGATCCGTAATTTCCGTCTGTTGCCTGTCACGTTTCGCGGTCATCGGAAAAGTAACGGCCAGGAAAATACCGACCACAGCCACGGCGATTGCCACAAATAGCACGATGTTTTTCATCGGAATTTTGAGTGAAGGTACCTTGGTCTCGGGAAGAACATAATCATCTTTCTCCACGGGCGCGCTTATGGCAGCTTTCGGTGCTGCAACGATAGGACCGCGCTGCATCTGGGAAGGGAAAAGAGATGGCCCCTCGTATGGCGGTTGCTTGTCGTTAGGGAATGTAAATTCTTCCGGGTGCTCTTCCGCTCGGAACGCGTCAGTGTTATCAAAAACGCAATCACAAAATAGGCAGTGGCCTTTGGGCATGCCCGGATCAAGAAAAAGGATAGATCCGCAGTTAATGCAACGTCCTTGTTTAAGTGCCATCGATTGTTCTCAACTCTCTCGTATCATAGTTTGATTCCGGAACACTCAGGTTCCAGGAATATAGTTCAGATTATTCTACCACAGCGCCGGACTCCTGTGACAGCCTCTCGTTTTGGGCAAGATCTGCGTAAAACGCTTTGATGCAACTGTTATAGTAAGTAATGGATAATGGCACATCACTGGCAGAGTATTTGCTGTGATTGACGTAAAATGGATTTTGAGCGAAATTATGATCACACAATCACTTGGCGAAGAATGCAACAATGAACACAACGCTTTCATGGAGCAGGCAATTGTGCTTGCCAAAAAGGCCGCGTCTCTTGGCGAGGTGCCCATAGGCGCTGTCATCGTGCACAACGGACTAGTCATCGCACAGGCAATTAATACACGCGAGAGCCAGCAAGACGCGACCGGACACGCTGAGATCGCGGCGATCCGGCAAGCCTGCCGTACGCTCGGTTCGTGGAGGCTTTGTGAGTGCGATCTTTACGTGACCCTCGAACCATGTCTCATGTGCTCGGGAGCAATCATCCAGGCACGCGTCCGGCATCTTTATTTCGGGGCATACGACCCCAAATCAGGCATGGCGGGCTCGGTTTTTGACACGTTCGCACTGCCCTCGAATCATCGCGTCTTGGTCACAGGCGGTATTCTCGAAGCGTGTTGCGGCGATCTCATCCGTAGCTTTTTCATTAAAAGAAGAAACACGCTATCATTCACCGATAACACAAATTGTGAAAACGACAAGAACAAGTAAGGATGATTCAGGGATTACTGATGTGTAAACGAAGAAAAAAACCCACCGAAATGCAAGAGCGCGGATGGCAGGGGCATATCCTCTTTCTGGTCGGCATGTTCGTGAGCCGCCTTTCGCTGAGACTCCGCTACGTCGGTCAGAATAACCTGCCCGAGCACGCGCCCTATATTGTGGTGGCCAATCATCAATCAATGTTTGACGGGCTTTGGATTATGGGTGGTATTCCGCGAGAGCAACTGCCGCGCTTCTCATGTCTTGCGGGATCCGACCTCGAGCAAAATTTCGGTTTGACAGGCCGGATCATGTTCCGTGTCGGAAAGGCGATCCCCATCGATCGTCATGGCAACCCGCTGAGAGGTCTTCTTCTCGCAAAAAAAGAGCTTGAGAAAGGCAATATTGTTATGATTCACCCCGAGGGTACACGCACACACGATGGACTCATCGGAGAAATCATGAACGGTGCCGCCTATCTGGCAGCTAAAACAAAGGTGCCGGTGATACCTGTTTACATTGACGGCGCCTATGAGGTGTTTTCGCGCCATATGTCCGTTCCGCATTCCATCGACTGGAAGCATCTGCGGCGCAAAAAAATCACCGTTGAATTCTTTCCCGCGATCGATCCCCAAGCCTATAACGACAAACATGACTTGATGGACGCCATAAACGACGTTCTCTACGCGAAACAGGCACAAGTGTTAGCACAACGACAAACCCCGCCTAAGTCACGCAACAAGTAACCTCGCCCAATCTTTCATCAATGTTCAATCCAGGGAAGCAACGGTCCGATTTGGCTTTTGCGTATAAGACCTGAAAGAATAATACACTCATCTTCGTAGCGCTCTTCCGAAACGCTTCCGTGGTCTCTCGCGTGGGCTATGAGTCCGGCTTCCTTGTACGGAATAATCGCTTGATAGGAGATTAGCGTTTCCTCAACAAATGATGCCAACCGGTCAACAAGATCGTCCATGCCCTCTCCCGTTAATGCAGACACAGGAGCGATTTGCTCAGTTTTTTCATTACGTAGCAACGTCATTACGTCATGATATGGATCCGCGGCAACTTGATCCATTTTATTGAGCACATATAGAATCGGAATTGAACCGGCTCCGAGATCCTGGAGCTGTTTTTGCGCTACCTCTATCTGGGCGGCTGCTTCGGGATCGGACATATCTGCGACTAGCAAAATTAGATCGGCAGACGCCGCTTCTTCAAACGTGGCTCGAAAGGCTTGCGCAAGAAATTTGGGCAGATCACGAATAAATCCAACGGTGTCAACCAGCACCAGTGAGATGCCGTCGCGAATATCAAGCCTGCGGGCCGTAGGGTCAAGCGTCATGAAAAGCTGATCGCCCGTGGCTAGACTGGCATCGCAGAGCTTGTTTAAGAGCGTCGACTTGCCCGCATTCGTATACCCGACAATGGCAGCTGTGATGATTTGGCGGCGATCTCGAAGTGACCTTGAACGTTCTCGACGTTCCTCCATTTTGCGCAGCTCACCGCGAAGCGTTGCCATACGCTTCCGGATGGCACGGCGGTCCTGTTCAAGCTTAGTTTCGCCCGGCCCTCGTGTCCCGGTACCTCCGCCGAGACGTGACAACTCAACTCCGCGCCCGGTAAGCTGCGTCAGCCTGTATCGCAGATAAGCGAGCTCAACTTGTATCTTGCCTTCATCCGTGCGCGCTCTGTTTGCAAAAATGGACAGAATCACGGTGACACGATCACTCAATTTGAGATCTATTGCCTCCGAGATACCTCGAGTCTGCGCAGGCGATAATTGGCCATCGAAAATGAGGTATCCCGCGCCTATTTCTTCAGCGCGTGCTTGGATTTCAATAAGCTTGCCAGAGCCGACAAAAGTCGCGCGATCGATCTGGTCCAGACGCTGAACGATTCGTTCAAGCACCTTAAATCCATTGGTTTTAGCGAGATCTTCTAGTTCATCAAGTGAGCGCTCTACAAAATCGCCACCGCGTCCTCCTGCGTCGACAGCCACCAGAATAGCGGTTGGTTCTCGCTGTTGAGATTCCATCAACCTTTGTTCTTCGTTTTTCAGTGCGTGCCTTCCCTTCTTTTACCGGTAAATGCAATCAACCGGCCGTTTAACGTGTAATAATTTTGATCACATCAAAATTTTGATTTCTCTTGATATGCTATCTTGTATTAAATCCTTTGATGCGTCACTGATTTGCTTAAGGAAAGGTGCACCGCGATGTCCACCCGCTTGGTTCTCAAACCTTATTCACATACTCGGCGCTACCCATTTTATCCTCTGCCACATAAACCCCAAGGTTTGAGCTATAGACCCAGCCTCACTATAATTCCAGACAATTTCCACGTCCCCGAACTATGGGTGGGCTACTTGATCAACCGGGAGAGAGTGCGCATAAATATG
>LFTF01000020.1 GCA_001512945.1 Clostridiales bacterium DTU023
CGTCACATGGTCGACAACGAAGGGGCCGATGGCCTGTACATGGGCGATGAGATCGTCGGCGCCGTCAGACGCGCGCACGATATCGATGTCAACCTCTCTGCCCACGTCATGCTCGAGAACCTCGTGTCAAAAGCGTCGAGCGCTCTGGCTCTGCTTTACGCCGTAAAGAACGCCGGCATTTCACCGGATGAAGTCGAATACACAATCGACTGCTCCGAAGAGGCGTGTGGCGACATGAACCAGCGTGGCGGCGGCAACTTCGCCAAGGCCACTGCTGAAATCGCTGAGCTTTCACGCTCGACCGGCTCAGACGTTCGCGGCTTTTGTGCCGCGCCCGCACACGCCGTCATGATAGCCGCTTCACTCGTCAAAGCCGGTACGTTCAAAGCGGTTGCCGTGACCGCAGGCGGATCGACCGCCAAGCTCGGAATGAACGGCAAAGATCATGTCAAAAAAGGTCTCCCGATCCTGGAGGATTGTCTTGGCGGTTTCGCGGTCATCATCTCTGAGAACGATGGGATCAACCC
>LFTF01000043.1 GCA_001512945.1 Clostridiales bacterium DTU023
GGTTCACTTTATCTCTATATCATTGCGATTCCCTATGCGCTTGGACACGGCAATTACCGGGGCAAGGGCCTATTCGGATTGATCTCACTGGCCAAAGACGGTTCAAGGCTTGATCGATCTGTCATTTTTATGGTGGAAGGCGTGATCGCGATCATCTTGCTTTTAATCGGCCTTCTCATTCTTTACCAGTCATTCAGGGATGTTTCCCGCGTTGAGAAGAAGATGATCAAGGGAGTACGGAAACACAATTGGTTCGAGACTCAGACATCGATCCGTCGCAACGGATTTCCATTTTTCGCGTCGGCGCCCGCGGCACTTGTCACAATCTTTATCGTGCTTTTACCGATTGCTGTGACAATTCTTATCTCCTTTACCAACTACGACCCGTCTCACCAATCGAAATTCACATGGCAGGGCCTTGCGAATTATAAGCAGATCATGCTTGGGCAGGGAATTGCCGGAGGACCATTCTGGCACATCACCGGCTGGACGTTGATCTGGACGCTGTTTGCGACATCGTTGGCCATCTTCATCGGCTTCGCCCTCGCGCTTCTTGTCAACCAGGAGCGGATTTACGGCAAGCGCTTCTTCAGAACTGTTTATCTGCTGCCGTGGGCCGTACCGGCCTTTATCTCCATCATGTTCTTTTCGATCATGTTTTCGCCGTCGGGCCCTTTGACACAAGTGATTTCATCGATTGCAGGACAGGCTGTCAACATCAAGTACTCGACCTGGGGCACGAGAACTGTGTTGATACTTCTGCAGGGTTGGCTGGGGAGCTCATATATCTTCCTCTTATGTACGGGGATCTTGCAAGGGATTCCCAAAGATCTCTACGAGGCGGCCATGATAGACGGCGCGACAGGATTCCAGGCTACGCGCCACATCACAATCCCGATGCTCTTGTTCCAGACGGCGCCGTTAATGATCGGTCAATACACATTCAATTTCAACAACTTTTCGATCATCTACCTGTTCAATGGGGGCGGACCGTTCGAACCGTCGAAATACGGCAACATCGCGGGGTCGTCCGACCTTCTGATCTCGTATATCTACAAGCTCACGATCCAGAAACAGTATCAGGGGATTGGTTCGGCCATCACGCTGATTGTGTCACTGGTCCTGATCTTCTTCACTTGGATTGGCTTTAGTCGTTCCAAGGCGTTCAGGGAGGAGAAATTATGAGCAAGAAAAAGGGACAAGGCCTTTACCTGTCTGATCAGCAGCCGCTGACAACAGTCAAGACGATCTTCCTTGTCATCAGCTATGTTTTGCTTTTCCTCTATGTGTTCGTGATTCTCTGGCCGCTCGCGCAAATTGTATTCACGAGTTTTAATGGCAATCAGGGCGCGTACATACAGATCGGGGGCACGTACGCATTCTCTTTGAAGCATTTTAAGTATCTGTTCGAAGAGACTTATTTTACGAATTGGGTTTTCAACACAATTGTTATTGCGCTCGCAACCGCTGCTTTGACACTGCTTTTCGTGTCCTTCACGGGGTATGCCTATTCGCGCTATCGCTTCAAAGGAAGAAAAGCGTCGCTTATGGCGATTATGCTAATCCAGACGATTCCCTCATTTGCCGGCATCGTCGCGTTTTACACGCTTCACTCGATCGTTGCCTCCATCGCCCCTTGGTTTAGTCGCCAGATGTTTCTCATCCTGATTTACGCAGGGGGTGGCATCGCGGGCAACACATTTATTCTCAAAGGCTACATCGACTCTATCTCGACGGAGTTAGACGATGCCGCGCGGATCGATGGTTGCGGCAACCTGCAGGTCTATCGGCTGATCATCATGCCCATTGTCCGGCCAATGCTCGCGGTCATTGCGCTGTGGTCATTTATCGGACCGTTTCTTGACTTTATGCTGCCGAGCATCCTGCTCAACGACCCCAAGGCGTACACGCTCGCGACAGGCCTTAATACGCTGATCACGGATCAATACAACATGCACCAGCCTGTTTTTGCTGCAGGTGGCCTGTTGACGGCCGTGCCCATTATCATTCTGTTCATCGCACTGCAAAAACAACTCGTTTCCGGGTTGGCAAGCGGTGCCGTTAAAGGTTAGGAGGCTGTCATGAAAGTTCAGTTAGTCAATATCGGTAAAAAATACGAAGGCAGAGAGAATTTCACAATCCGACACATCGATCTGGAAATCGATGACAAAGAATTCTGTGTAATTCTGGGTCCTTCAGGTTGTGGGAAAAGCACACTCCTTCGGATGATCGCCGGACTCAACTCAATCACGGAAGGCGACCTGCTCTTTGATGGCAAACGCATGAACAAGGTCGAACCTAAAGACAGAGACATCGCGATGGTATTTCAATCGTATGCCCTCTACCCTCATATGACGGTATATGACAACATGGCATTTTCTTTGAAGATGAGAAAAGATAAAAAGACAGTGATCCACGAGCGTGTCACGGAAGCAGCAGAACTCTTGCAGATTACAGAATATCTCTATTCGAAGCCGTCGGAGATCTCAGGTGGCCAACGCCAGCGCGTTGCGCTCGGGCGCGCTATGGTGCGAAAAGCAGGCGTTTTTCTGCTTGATGAACCGCTCTCGAATCTGGACGCCAAACTCCGCGAACACATGCGAGTTGAACTCGTCCGTCTTCACAAATCGCTCGACACAACCTCGATCTATGTGACGCATGATCAGACGGAGGCGATGACAATGGCCACCAAGATTGTGCTTCTCGATCAAGGCAAGGTCCAGCAGATGGGCAAGCCGTCTGAGTTTTATGAGACGCCGGCCAATCTTTTTGTCGCGGGGTTTATCGGGTCACCGACTATGAATGTGTTCCATGGAACGATGAAAGACGGATTGTTCAGTTCTGACGATGGACTCGTCTCTGTTGAGCCAGGGCCCGCTGATAAAGACAAATTGGCATCACACGAGGGCAAAAAAGTGGCGTTGGGAATTCGGTCGGAGCGCTTCATTGCGGGTGAATCAGATAAAAATCAAATCACGGTTACGATCGATGTCATTGAGATGCTTGGCAAAGAGCAACTTTTGTACTGCAAACTCTCGAACGGCAAAGAATGCGTCATCTCAGAACCGGGGTATTTTCGTTATACTGTCGACGAAGATCACAAATTTCATTTCGATCCGAAAGGTCTTCACTTCTTCGACGAGGAGACAACCTCACGCATCAACTGATGACTATCTATCACAGAATGCTTTAAGGCGGCGCGTAATGCGCCGCTTTCTATTTGTGCCAGGAGCGGACGAGTTTTCTTCCTTCGCGGGAATTGAAAAAGCGATAAGTTGTTTGGGGTACAAAAGGTCGGATATCCTTTACTTTACCTGTCATTAGAATGCTGCGAACGAGTGATCCGGAAATCGGCGTGCCTTTGTCTGTATTGATGCGTGGCATGATGGTCAATTTGATCTTGCCTTCAAACTGTTCTTCAAGGCAGTTATTATAAATTGAAGTAACCGGATCGTAAGGTTCATCGCCGACTGTTCTGTTTGTGATCCCCAGCGCGGGTGCAATTTTGTCTCGGAACAGAATCGCGTCGAGTGTTGCCTGAGTTTTAGTCGTTTCACTCTCTTTTTTCAGAAAATAAGAAGGGAACGAAGCATTCGAGATGATATAGCTTTCAGTGGGGTGGTAGATAATTCCGTTGAGATCGGACGTGCCTTCCATGACAAGTCTCAAGCGGATTTCCGTCGGTACAGTTGAAATATCCTCGCTCAAGATAAAAAGATGGAGACGTTTCGCGCGAGTGAGCGCATTTTCGATCAGAGCTCTGTGGCCACTGGTGAACGGGTTGGCGTTCATCACGATCGACTCAATAGGTCCCCGGGTAGCCCGGTGCTCACGCTCATACGCCTCAGCCGTCTCACGCAAACGATCGAGATAATCGTCGAGCGAAAGTTCGCCTCGCTCCATGAAAGTTATTCCTTGAGGCGTGGACGCCAAAGATTGAAATCCAAGATGTGAGAAGGCTATGACGGCTTCTGGTTTTGCGTAAAGGAAGAGCTTATCGATTCCCGTGTCAGACGCGTCCATAATCATTCCGGAAAGGAGTTCATTGAAGAGGTTCCCGCCTTGGTATTGTGGATCGATCGCGATGCATTTCAGCCGTTTGTCGTCTCTTGCTCCTGTTGCTACGAGCCGGTCATCTTCATAGATTCCGTACACGACCGAATAAGGCGGATCTCTTTTCAATCCGGCATCTGTCAAGAGTTGCTCCCATTTTTCGCGGACATCTAAATACTTGGTTATGTTTAGCCGCTCAAGCATAAGATCACTTCCCCTCTCATGATGTTGAGTATTGATTATATGCTTTTTATTATACTAGATGTAATCCTCTTTATTCGCATGTAACTATATACATTACATGTATATTCCGGTTAAATACATTTACGATCATGAAGACCGTTGACTCAGTCATCTCGATCTTTTTAAAAACACGTGGTTAGNNTAAAATCAGAGCAGTAAATCACCGAAAAGGGGTTGTAAATGTTGCCGATTAAAGGGACTGGTCTAGATGACCACTACAATTACAAAGTTGTTCGCGAAGGACGCAAGAGCGGTGTTTTATGTCATATTACGAGCCTCGCGTCACCTTACGGCATTGGAACTTTGGGCGACCAGGCGCTTGATTTTATTGACTTTCTCGTTTTATCAGGCCAATCGTGTTGGCAGATTCTGCCTCTGGGTGTGACGGGATTCGGCGATTCACCTTATCAGAGTTTTTCGGGGAATGCCGGGAATCCCTATATGATCGATCCCGACGAGCTTGTTCGAGAAGGCTTGCTTCCTCAGGGCTCACCTGAACAGTTTGACTTTGGGAAAAGACGCGCATGCGTTGATTTCGGTCTTATGTGGGAAAACAGAAGGAGTTTGCTACGACTTGCCTGGGATTCTTTTCGAGAGGGTGAGTTTGATTCGATGGAACACGAATTTGCCACCTTTTGCGAGCATGAGAATGGTACATGGCTCCATGACTTCGCGCTCTTTATGACGATTAAGACTATGCAGGGAGGAGCCCCCTGGAGTCTATGGCCGCTGCCTTACAAATTGCGTGATCCTGTCGCGCTGCTTGAATTTGAAAGTGCGAACGCAGACGATCTTGAATTCGAAAAGTTTCTTCAATTCCTTTTCTTCCGCCAATGGAACAGTATACGGTCGTATGCGGCAAATGCAGGTCTTGAGATTATTGGAGATCTTCCCATTTATGTTGCGGAGGATTCTGTTGAAGTCTGGATGGAGCCTTGTCTGTTTGAGCTTGACGAAACATTAAAACCGACATTTGTCGCGGGCTGTCCGCCTGATTATTTTTCTGATGACGGACAACTTTGGGGAAATCCGCTTTACGATTGGGGCGCCCATAAAGCACAAGGTTATCGTTGGTGGATTGAGCGTGTGCGTTTCCAGCTGCGCCTGTACGATACGGTGCGCATTGATCATTTTCGCGGACTTGAATCTTACTGGGCAGTGCCTAACGGGGATATAACAGCCAGAAGAGGACATTGGATGCCGGGTCCCGGGGATGATCTTTTCGATGCACTTGAAGGGGCTTTCGGGTCATTACCTATCATCGCTGAAGATCTCGGTTATATGACACAAGATGTGTATGCATTTCGAGAACGCAGGGGATTCCCTGGCATGAAAGTGCTCCAGTTCGCATTCAACCCGGATGCTTCCAGTGATTATCTTCCGCACAATCTAACTGAGAACGCCGTCCTTTATATAGGGACGCACGATAATGATACAATCGCCGGCTGGTTTGCCGAGGCCCCTCCAGAGGAGGTCGCTTTTGCGCAACGTTACCTCGGATTAAACGAAGAGGAGGGTTTTGTCCACGGTATGATGCGAGGGGCTGCGACGACAGTCTGCCGGACGGTGATATTCCAGATGCAGGATCTTCTAGGTCTTGATAATGAAAGCCGTATGAACCGCCCCGGGACATCTGAGGGAAACTGGCACTGGCGAATGTTGCCCGACTCTCTTACTCTGGAACTCGCAGGCCGTTTGCGTGAGCTTTCCCGTATTAGCGGGCGGTTGTCGCAAGCACGTGAAGTATAGATTAAGTTTTGGTTGATTGGTTCTTCAACAGATTGTTAGGGATCAAGCGCCTTAATCAATGGGCAGGTTGACTTGAGTTTTGCCTGCATCTTCTTCGATCTCTGCTCTTGTGTGCTAAAATGAAGCCAATAGAATGCGTAGTAGTCGATTGCTCGGTTCACCCAGGTGTATCAGGAAGGACAGACATACGATGCTTACAGAAGAAATGAAGGTAAAGCTTGTCAAACAAGCTTTTGAGGCGCGTCAGGGGAGTTATTCCCCCTATTCCCATTTTCAGGTTGGAGCTGCTCTCTTGACGTCTGATGGACGCATTTTTATGGGAGCTAATATTGAGAACGCTTCCTATGGAGCAACGATTTGTGCAGAGAGAACAGCAGCCGTCCAGGCTGCTTTTGCCGGTTCAAGGGAGATTATCGCAATTGCCGTTGTCGGCTCAGCCCAAGGATCGGACGCAAGCGATATGGCTTACGCGTACCCTTGTGGAATATGCCGCCAGTTTCTGCGTGAGTTTATGCCGGCGTCAGGAGACATCGTTGTTCTGGTAGCTAAATCCCTCAACGAATACCACGAAACCACCTTGAATGCGCTACTGCCGCATTCGTTTGGGCCATCGGACCTCGATTACCTTCATCAAACAGAATAATCTGATAAATAATTGAGAGATGATTCGAAAAACCCTTGACAATGGACGCTCGACTCGAAAGAGTCGTCATCAATAAGGAAGACTGACTCGTAAAGAGTCATCAAAGGTAAGACTCCACAGGAGTTGAAACCAATCAGGAGGAAATTATGAAAAAAAGAGTATTTAGTCTCATCTTGGTGCTCGCTTTAGTGCTGACGCTTGGCGTCGGCTGCGCGCCCAAAGATCCGGCGCCCACAGATCCGGCGCCCACAGATGCCCCGGTGGACAAGCAAACGGTCGCTATGATCACAGACATTGGTGGCATCAACGATGAATCATTCAACCAATCGGCCTGGAATGGCATGAAGCAACTTGAAGCGGACGGTGTTGAGATATCGTTCCTCGAATCGCACAAAGAGGCTGACTACGCGATCAACCTGGGACGTAAAGCAGAAGAAGGAACCTCAGTCATTTGGGGTATCGGATTCATGATGGAAGCTGCTATTGTTGAAGCGTCAAAAGAACATAAAGATCAGATGTTCGCTATTGTCGATGTAGGCTTTGGCGAAGCGGGCCAACCCAACGTGGTTGGTGCTATGTTCCATTCCGAAGAGTCTTCGTTCCTCGTTGGCTATATCGCGGGTCTCATGACAGAGACAGATCATGTCGGTTTTATTCTCGGTATGGAAAGTGATGTCATGTTCCGGTTCCAGTACGGCTACCTTGCCGGTGTGGAATACGCCGCTAAAGAACTCGGCAAAGAGATCAAGGTCGACTACGTGACGATCGACACATTTGGTGACACAGCCAAGGGCAAAGCCACTGCGACCAAGATGTACAGCGATGGCGCTGATATCGTATATCACGCTGCAGGGCAGGCAGGTTCCGGCGCAATCACAGCCGCAAAAGAAATGGGCAAATGGGCCATTGGTGTGGATCTCGACCAGAATGCACTCGCACCTGACAACGTCCTGACCTCTGCGTTGAAGAATGTCGATCAGGCAGTCTATCAGCTGTCAACCAAGATCCTAGCCGGTGAAAAAGTTGGTGGTCAAACATTCTACTTTGGTCTCAAGGAAGGCGGCGTCGGTCTTGCACCTAGCTCCGATAAGCATGTTCCGAAAGACATCTTAGACAAAACAAAGGCAGTTGAGAAGATGATCATTGATGGAGACATCATAGTGCCGATCACCGAAGCTGAGTTTAAAGCATTCAAGGACGCTTAACACACATAGTCACTGGATGTTAGTCCGCATGTGACAAAAAACTAGTGCCCGGCCATCCCGTAAAGGATGTCCGGGCGCCTATTATGGAGACCTGGTATGAAGCAAGACAATGAGGTGTTTGTGCCCGAAAATTCCGGAAATCCCTCTGAGGCACAAGTGCCGGATGCCATAGAACTTATGGCTGAAGAGGTTCCTGTCGGGATGACTGACAGGTCCGCAGATGAGGCAGAGATCGAAACGTTTCCGGAGATACCGATCGAGGAGATGACAGAAAATCCTGTCTACGCCGTGGAAATGCGCGGTATCTCGAAATCATTCGGATCACTCAAAGCCCTAGACGACGTTGATCTCTGCGTCCGAAAAGGATCGATTCACGCGCTTCTCGGCGAAAATGGAGCAGGCAAATCAACATTGATGAAGATTCTTTACGGGTTGTATACCAAGGACTCGGGAACCATCAAAATCATGGGCGAAACGTGTGAGATTAAGAACCCTAAACAGGCCATCGAATACGGCATCGGTATGGTTCATCAGCATTTCATGCTCGTCGAAAATATGACGATCGCAGAAAATATTGTCCTCGGAAGCGAGTTGACAAAGTCGTTTGGACGTCTCGACCGTGAGTTGATGAATCGAACTATTCAGGAATTTGGTGAACAATACGGCCTGGAAGTTGACCCTCAGGAAATTATTATGGATGTTTCCGTCGCTACGCAGCAGCGTGTCGAGATTCTGAAGGCCCTCTACCGGGGCGCTGATATTCTTATACTCGATGAACCGACGGCCGTCCTCACACCACAAGAAATCGACAATTTGATTGAAACAATGCACCGGCTTGTCGAAGGCGGCAAGACGATCATTATTATTACGCATAAATTAAAAGAAATCATGGCGTCATCTGAGTACTGCACGATCATCCGCCGAGGCAAGGTTGTCGATACAGTCCGTGTCGACGCTGTGACAGAGAAGGATCTCGCCTCCATGATGGTTGGTCGCGAAGTAATGTTTACAACCGATAAAAAGCCTGCGACACCCGGTGAAACCGTAATGGAGATCCGAGATTTGACGGTCAAAGACAACCGGGGCATCGAGAAGGTAAAAGAGCTCTCACTGCATGTCAGCCGAGGAGAGATTCTTGCGATTGCCGGTATTGACGGAAACGGTCAAACAGAACTGATTGAGGCGATCACAGGCCTGAGAAAAGTGGAATCAGGTGAAATCATCGTCAATGATTATCACATCGAAAACGGCCTTCCGATTGACACACATAACGCCGGTATCAGGACAATTCATGAAGATCGCCACAAGCGGGGGCTTGTGCTCGATTTCCAAGTCGGAGAAAATTTGATTCTTGAATCATACAAAGATAAAGGTTTCTCGGGCAAAGGCAATTTGTTTTCATGGAAAAAAGTCAATGAGTATGCCAATGATCAAATTAATAAATTTGATATTCGCCCGTGTGGATGCGCGACGCAACGAGCGAACGAGTTATCAGGCGGCAACCAGCAAAAAGTGATTATCGCGCGCGCAGTCGAGCAAGATCCCGACCTATTGCTGGCGTGTCAACCTACGCGCGGCCTCGATGTCGGCGCCATTGAATTTGTGCGCAACGCACTTATCGAACAGCGTGATCAGGGGCGAGCCGTACTCTTGATATCATATGAGTTGGACGAAGTACTCGATCTGGCTGACCGAATCAATGTGATCTATGACGGACAAATTGTTGCCGACCTTGATCCCAAAGAGACGGATGAACAGGCCATCGGCCTATTGATGGCGGGAGGCACACAATGAGAAGGTTTTTCGTCAAAGTCCTTAAAAAGCCATTTTCAGGTGTCTTAATCGCGCTGATCATTGGTTTTATAGTCGGCGCCATCACGCTCGCGGTTGGAGGGTTTAATCCTGCGACAAGCTATGGGCTGATGTTCACGGGGATCTTTTTAAATACACGCAGGGTGATGCAAGTATTGATCAATGCCGTGCCGATCATAATGACGGGACTGGCTGTCGCGTTTGCGGGAAAAACCGGGCTCTTCAACATCGGAGCCGACGGCCAATTCATTATTGGGCAGGTCGCGGGCGCTATACTGGGATATTATGTGCCGATGCCGGGCATTCTGCATCCTATCTTCATTATGTTGTGCGCTTTCGCTATCGGTGGCTTATACGCCTCCTTCGCGGCGTTTTTGAAAACAAAATTTGGGATTCACGAGGTCATTTCAACCATTATGTTGAATTGGATCGCTTACTATTTTATGAATTTTATTATCAACATGAAAAGCGTCAAGGTGCCGGGATCACAGCATTCACCAGAGATTAGGGATACCGCGAAAATAACATTTTTCAGTCGCGAATTCCGCACGAGTGAGGCAGGTGAAGCGTTAATCGCAAAACATCCATGGCTTGACAGTATTGTTCGCACGGATGCCGGATTCGCAATCCTGATCATGATTGTAGTCGCCATCTTGCTTTGGTTAATTCTCAAATACACCAGGATAGGCTTTGAGCTTCGGGCCGTTGGATACAACTACTACGCTGCCGAGTTCTCAGCCATGCCGGTCAAACGCAATGCGCTTCTTTCCATGTTCGTGTCTGGTGGTGTCGCAGCATTGGGCGGCGCGATGTTTGTCATGACGACTCCCTACTATATCAGCATGCTCGGATCGACGGAAGGTTACGGGTGGGATGGCATTGCAGTCGCGCTGATTGCGGGCAATAATCCGATTGGCTGTATTTTTGCGGGATTACTATTTTCCGGCCTCAAGTTTGGAGGATCAGAAATTCAATCCAGGTTGGGTGCCCCCACGGAGATCATCAACATTATGATCGGCGTGCTCGTACTCTGCATTGCGTTGGTGCCGGCATTACCGAGGCTGGCAGAGCGCTTGGAAGGAAAGGAGTAAGCTATGCAACTTCTTAATACTTTGCTGTTAACGCTTTCCATTACCTTGATGTACTCGTCTCCTCTGATATTTACGGCGCTCGGAGGTGTCATCACACAGCGTTCAGGCGTTGACAATATCGGTCTTGAAGGCATGATGGCATTCGGCGCGTGCGGCGGGTCTATTATCTGCTATTTTACGGGCAGCCCCTGGATTGGGCTCCTTGCCGGCGCTACATTCGGCGCGATTCTTGCGTTGCTGCACGCCTTTGTCGCCATTACGGCAAAAGGAAACCAGATTATTTCTGGTATTGCAATCAACTTTATTGGCGCGGGTGTCGCGACGTTCTTGACACGTTTTCTGTTCAGCGGAGCAGCCCAGTCAAACTCAACCATCAATCTTGGTATCCCCAAATTATTTGAACTGTTAGGCATTGATAAGTCGAAATCCCAGTTGCTGCAATCGGCGGAGATAGATATCACGGTCATCATTGCTTTTATGTTTGCTATTTTGATCTGGTTCGTACTTTACAAGACCAAGACAGGGTTGCGAGTCCGCGCGTGCGGAGAGCATCCCGGAGCCGCTGACACGTTGGGGATCAATGTGTCCCGTATCCGTTACATCTGTACCATTCTTTCCGGTGTGATGGCAGGCCTGGGCGGTGCGGTCACTTCGCTCGCGATCAGCTACCGCTATACACCGACGGTTATAACCGGACAGGGCTTTATTGCGCTGGCAGCCGTGATCTTCGGCAATTGGAAACCGATTGGCGCGACTATGGCCTGCTTACTATTTGGGTTTGCGCAGGCTTTGACGGTTGTCCTGGCGGGAACTTCCTGGCTTCCGAGTCAGATTCTCGCAATGTTGCCTTACGCGCTTACGTTGTTTATGCTCGTCATATTTGTTAGCCGTTCAAGGCCGCCAAAAGCTTTGGGACAACCCTACTTCAAAGGACAGGCATAAGAGGACACGAATATGGTCGTATCGGATCAGCGAGACAGTTTTTGGATTGTTGCAGGCGGATTGAACCTTGATGTGCTGGCAACACCGACAGGATCATTTCGTCCGCGTGACTCCAACCCCGGAACGATCATCGAACGACCGGGAGGTGTCGGCTTTAATATCGCGCGCAATCTGGCGCTGCTCGATCAGAAGATCTGTTTTTTGACCGCGAGAGGTGACGATCACGCGGGGCAGATGCTTGTCGATATCGCACAGGAAAAAACGATCGACCTCTCACACGCACTGGTGCGTGAGTGCTATGCTACGTCTCACTATCTGGCAATCCATGATGAAGAAGGGGATATGGTCGCGGCGATCAATGATATGGCTGTCATTGACACATTGACACCTAAAGATGTCGAAACGTGGTTTGCTCTCGGAAAAGCGGAGGTACCGTCAGAAAACGATAAGACGGATAAACAATCTGGCTGTTTGGGGGCAATTGTCGAGCCAAATCTGCCCGTTGATGTGCTTGTTGAACTTGCTTCGCAATGGGATGTCCCCCTGTTTGCTGATGCTGTTTCACAAGCCAAAATCGATCGGCTGATCCCGATTCTGCCTTATTTGACGGGCCTTAAGCTCAATCGCATTGAAGCGCGGCAACTCACCGGCTTACCGGTGCGCTCAATCGAGGAAGCTGTACAGGCTGCAAATGTTTTGATCGAGCGAGGAGTGCGCTGTGTTTGCTTGTCACTCGATGTGGACGGCGCTCTTTTCGCGGATGCCGGGCATTGTTTCGCTGCGCATCCGGTAAAACTTAATAACGATGCCAATACGACCGGCGCAGGCGACGCGATGGCGGCGGTGTTTGCATGGGCGACCGTTCGAAAATTCACACTCGAACAAACGGCTCGTCTCGGGATTGCGGCATCCTCTATTGCCGTGGAATCAGCAGAGGCGGTCAATCCCGCGCTCGAGATTCAATTATTGATGGAGCGATCGGAGACGATTGAATCGTTTCGAGTCGCCAGGTAATTATGTAAATGAAAGGCGTGGGCAACGCATGAGGCCCGCAATCAGGTAATGCTATGAGCCAGTTAGATCAGTATCTCAATCTGTCCGATGACGTCAAGAAAGCCCTCAAGAAGGGCATGCCAATCGTTGCGCTTGAGTCAACGATCATCTCGCACGGGATGCCTTATCCGGACAATGTCGAAACAGCGTACGCAGTCGAAAATCAAATAGTCGAACGCGGCGCCTTGCCTGCGACAATCGCTATCATGGACGGAAAAATTCGCGTCGGATTGACTCCTGCTGAAATAGAACGTCTTGGCAAAGAAGGATTGTCAGCTACCAAAACGTCGAGGCGTGATATGCCGTTCGTTCTGGCAAACAAAACGACGGGGGCTACCACGGTCGCCGCGACCATGATTGCGGCGCATCTGGCGGGCATTCATTTTTTTGCGACTGGTGGCATCGGCGGCGTTCACCGTGGCGGAGAAGATACGATGGATGTTTCGGCTGATCTCGTTGAACTTCAGAAAACCTCAGTCGCTGTCATCTGTTCAGGTGTCAAATCCATCCTCGACATTGGGCGTACACTCGAGTATCTCGAAACAGGAGGCGTGCCGGTGATTGGTTTTGGTACCGATGAAATGCCCGCTTTTTACACCAGACAAAGCGGTTTCCAATTGGTACTCCGGGCTGAGAACGCGCAAGACGTCGCCGACGCATTTAGGGTTTCTCAGGCACTTGGTTTTCCGGGCGGTATGGTGATCGCGAACCCCATTCCAGAACAATCGGCGATGGACGCAACAGTCATCGAACACGCGATCACAGAGGCGCTTAAAGAAGCAGAGCGTGAAGGCATTGTGGGCAAAGAGGTGACGCCATTCTTGCTTGAGCGCATCGCGCGGGGGACGGGCGGTATCAGTCTCAAATCAAACATAGCGCTTATCTTAAACAACGCAAGGGTCGCGGCCGACATTGCCGTCGCTTATGCCGGCACAAAGATCGAAAGAAAGCTGTTCTAACAAGAAGGAGATAATAATGGAAAAACTCTATCACATTCAACTCGACGACTCGCACGGCGCGAAATACGCTATCCTGCCGGGCGATCCCGGAAGGGTCGAAAAGATTGCTGCGCTGCTGGACAATCCGCGTTTCATTGGCAACAACAGAGAATACACAACGTGGCTTGGAGCAATTGAGGGCGAACCGGTTCTCGTGATGTCAACGGGCATGGGCGGACCTTCGACGGCCATTGGAGTAGAAGAACTTTATATGACGGGTGTCCGCAATTTCGTTCGCGTCGGGACGTGTGGCGGTATGCACCTCGACGTAATGGGCGGTGACCTCGTGATCGCGACAGGCGCAATCCGGATGGAAGGGACGACACGTGAATACCTACCGGTAGAGTTTCCGGCTGTCGCTGACTTTGATCTGACAGGTAGCTTGGTTGCCGCCGCAAAGGCAGGCGGTTACCGCTATCATGCGGGCGTTGTTCAGTGCAAGGACTCGTTTTACGGCCAGCATTCCCCCGGGCGAATGCCCGTCAGTTATGAGCTTGAAAATAAATGGCAGGCATGGCTCAAGGGTGGAACACTGGCTTCCGAAATGGAGAGCGCGGCGCTCTACATCGTCTGTCAATCACTTGGAGCCAAGGCCGCTTGTATTTTGAATACGATTTGGAATCAGGAACGGCGCGCGCAGGGACTTGACGACACAGAAAGTCATGACACGATGCGCGGGATCCGCGTCGCGGTCGAAGCTATTCGCCATCATATTTTGAACAAGAAATAACAACAATAGATTGCGCAGTCAGGAATTTGAAATCGGATCCGGTCAGCGAGACCGGACCGTTTTTCCTGCCTTGATCACTGTGTCGACAAGATTCATCGCGAAATGATAAGAAAGATGTTTGTAGCCCGGGCAGTCAAGCAGTAAGATGTCTGCTTTCTTGCCTGGTTCGAGCGATCCGGTGGTTATCGCACGGTCGATAGCGGCCGCTGCATTGAGCGTGACGGCTGTGACTGTCTCTTCAACCGTTAGGTGCATGTAGATGGTCGCAAGGGCGATCATGAGCGGGATCGACTGCGTGTAACAGCTTCCCGGGTTGAGGTCGGTTCCCAAAGCGACAGCGAGTCCCTGGTCGATCATGAAACGGCCACGCGCGTACGATTCTCGAAGACTGAAAGCGGTACATGGCAAGAGTGTCGCGATGACACCGGCGTCGCGCATGGCGAGCAGATCATCATCCGATGCCTTCAAGAGATGATCGGCGCTTGTGGCTCGCAATTTTGCCGCCAAACCGGCACCTCCCAGCGGGACGATTTCATCGGCGTGAAGTTTAAGCTTGAAGCCGTGTTCACGCGCGGAGCGCAACAGCCTTTCCGACTCATCGAGTTCGAACACACCCTTTTCAGTGAAAACATCGCAAAAACGCGCGCGCCCTTTCGCCATGGGAAGTCCCTCTGCGATCAAATAATCGACATAGTCACCGGTGCGACCTTTGAACCTGGGTGGTATGGCGTGCGCTCCCATATACGTTTTGACGATATCGACGTCGTGGTCGCGGTCAAGTCGTTCCATAACGCGGAGCATTTTGTCTTCTGTCTGAGTATCCTCGCCGTAGCCAGTCTTGCCTTCCACCGTTGTGATGCCAAGGTCGAGCATCCGGTCTAACCTCTCCCAGCCGGTGTCATAAAGCTCGTCTTCTGTGGCGGCGTGCGTCGCCCGGTTGGTGGCGGCGATTCCACCGCCGGCTTGCATGATCTCCATGTAGGTCGCGCCTTGTAGCCGTCGGTTGAACTCGTCGTCACGATGGCCTCCGAAAATGAAATGGGTGTGAGGGTCGACAAAACCGGGTAAAACAGTCTTGCCTTCCGCATTGATGTGTCTTGGTTCTCCGAACGGCAATTTAGTTTCACACCAGTCGTTCGCTTGATCGGTTGTCCCAACAAAAACGATTGTGTCATTTTGCCAAATAACGGCCCCATCATGTATGACCTGAAGGTCTCGCATCTCTTTGCCTTGACGCGCGCACGTTCCGATCGGCGTCACAAGTTCAGAGGCGTGTTCGATCATGGTGTAAGTCATATTATTCTCCCCGCATTGCTTTTCGTCGTCTGGTGATAAGTTCCTGTTCAAACTCGTCGATATCTCGAGGTGAAATATACATATACCCGCCATCGAAAAGATCGAGTCCCAACCTGTAAACCGGCTTTGCTTTTGCGGAAATATAGTTCTGGTCGCGCTGGATTGACCGGACTTCCGTGTAAAGAACGTGTGTCGTGATAAATCCGAACCGAACGACAAAACCGCCTTTCTCCAACGTCAAATCGTTGCGGACTTGTATAGAAAGGGCAACCACAAAGGCGAGTATCATGACGACTGCGCTGATGATAGACGTTGCATTTGGGGCGACAATCGCGATATAGACAACAATAACGGTGGATATCGCCACGATGGCAAGGACCGCATACCACCACCACGCGCGCCGCCCGGGATATCTCGTGGTGCCAGACTCCTCAGTCAAGACTCTGCCCTCAGATCAGGATTTTCGACCTTGTGTTGGCGAAGCTGTAGTGTGTCGTAGACCGCTTTCAATCTTCCCAATGCCTTGATGATGACCTTGTTCGGGCACGCCAAGTTGATTCGCTCAAAGCCTTGGCCACCTTCGCCGAAGATGTAACCTTCGTCGAGATAAAGGCAGTTTTCAATCATCAATTGCTCCAATGAGTGATGGTCTGCTCCCAATTGCCTGAAATCCATCCATGCCAGATAAGTGCCTTCTAGTTCGAACAATTTAACTTGGGGCATTTGCTCCGCCACAAACGATTTCAATGTCTTGAAATTGTTATAGACATAGTCCAGCATGTTGAAATACCAGTCGTCACACCTTGTGTAGGCTGCCTCCGCGGCCGCGAATCCGAACGTGCTGTGCGTGTGCACTCCGTCTGTATTGACGCGTTGCTGATAAATCTCTCGTATCTTTGGGTCTTCCGCGATGATGCTGGCAACGCCGAGTCCCGCCAGAGAAAAAGTTTTGCTTGCCGAGAAAGCGACGAGATGTCTGGCGTTGTGCTTGCGCGCCACCAGGCTGAAGACGGTGTGTTTATTGCCGAATGTGAAGTCGCAGTGAATTTCGTCGGAGAAGACAAACACATCGTGCTTGGCGGCGATCTCGGCAATCTTCTCAAGATCGTCGAGATCCCAGACACGGCTGACGGGATTGTGCGGACTACAGAGGATGAACATCTTTGAAACAGACAGCTTCTGCTCAAGGTCCTCGAAGTCGATCTCATAACGCCCATTTTTGATTGTCAGTTCATTGGTCAGGAGAGTCCGTTCGTTGAGTTCAATCGCGCGATAAAACGGGTAATAGACAGGCGACTGGATGAGGATGTTATCTCCTTTTTCAGTGAAGGCGCGCACTGCCGCGTAAACAGCCTGAACAACTCCCGTCGTCGGAATCACCCACTCTTTTTCAATGGTAAAATCGTGCCGGGCAAGCAGCCATCGGTTCAACGCTTCGTAGTATTCAGGTCTCGGGATGGTGTATCCCCAAATGCCTTCCTGCGCCAAGTCAGTTAATACGTCGCGAATGCACTCGGGACTTCTGAATTCCATATCGGCGACACTTAGCGGTATAACACATTGTTCAAGATTGACGGGACCGGGTGCTACCTCCCATTTGGCTGCCCCGGTGTTCCTTCTGTCGATCAGTTCATCAAAAATCATTTTGGTAATCCTTACTTCATTGTCTTTAGTCGTCTAATAGCCAGTGCTCGATGATTTTCGATTCATCGAAGCCATGGAGCCCCAGATAGTATTCAAGTGAGTGAACGAGAGCCGTCAGGGGCGCAAGCCCGATGATCTCGCTTCCGATGACTTCGACTCCATAGCGTTTCGCTTCCATCCGGACTGTTTCCAGTACACGGTAGATTGGGTTTTTCCGGTAGTCGGTAATGTTCATCGTAACCTGGACAATTCCCTTGTCTTTGAGCTCTACTCCGCCTGCCTTGATGGATTGGAAGCCGCCTCCCGATTGGCGGATGGCGCGCGCGATTCTGTTCGCCACGTCGATATCATCCGTTCCGAGATCGATGTTGTAGGCGATCAGCGGGAAGCGCGCACCGACGGCGGTGACGCCGGCGGTGGGATGGATTGTACGCTCGCCAAAGTCGGGCTTCCATTCGGGGACAAGCAACTTGTCTGCCATTCCTTCGAACTGCCCGCGCCTGATGTTCGCGAGGTTGACGCGATCAGGGGAAGCGGCTGAATCCTCATATAAAAAGACGGGGATACCGTAACGCTCATTAATTTCACAGGCCATCGATTTTGACAATTCAACTGTTTCCTCGGCAGACATATTGCGGATAGGGATCAACGGAACGACGTCGGTGGCGCCCATGCGAAGATGCTCGCCTTCATGATGGTTCAAATCAATGAGTTCAGTGGCGACGCCAATGGCGTCCAGGATGGCTTGCTTGACGGATTCTGGCTCACCCAGCACCGTGACGACAAGCCGGTTGTAATCGTGGTCACCTTCGTAGTTGACGAGTCGCACGCCTTCACGGTTTTTTAGCGGAGCGACGATGCGCTCAATGATCGCTTGGTCGCGGCCTTCACTGAAATTTGGGACACATTCTAATACTTTCAACCCATTGCCCATGTCACTGTCTCCTTTTGAAAAATAAAACTATTATTTACTGTTGCCTGCCAGAGTCCGCTCAATCAAGTGATCGTCCGCAAGGTATGGCAGAGTCAGGCAGTCTTTGCCCGCCATCGTGCGGTTGTACTCCATCGCGGTTTCAATGGCATGCTCATTTCTTGCCCAGGCGCGTCGCGCGACACCTGCCATCACATCCCAGAGGACGGCGTTGCCAAGTACTTCGTCAATTCGCTCGGAACCGTCAAGAACGCATCCGAACCCTCCGTTGATTGCTTTGCCGATACCGGTTCCGCCACCGTTATGAAGGGTGCAAAGACTCATGCCGCGCGCGGCATTGCCGGCAAACACAGAGGTTGCCATATCGGCTGTCACGTTACTGCCATCATGAATATTCGATGTTTCACGAAATGGTGAGTCGGTACCTCCCGTGTCATGGTGATCGCGTCCGATCATGACGGGGCCGATCTTGCCTTCGCGGACGAGTTCGTTGAATTTCAAGGCGATCGTCATGCGACCGGTCGCGTCACTGTATAAGATGCGCGCTTTGGTTCCGACAACGAGCTTGTTTTTTTCCGCGTCTCGTATCCAGTTATAGTTGTCCCGGTCCTGGTAACGCCTATCGGGATCAATACATGCCATAGCGGCTTGATCCGTGAGACGGAGATCCTCGTCTTTGCCCGAGAGGCAGACCCACCGGAACGGACCGTAGCCGTAGTCGAACAGAAGCGGTCCCATGATGTCTTCGACGTAAGACGGCCAGATGAAACCATCGCGATCATTTTCTTTGTTCTTCGAAATCTCGGTGACGCCTGAATCAAAAATCGCTTTCATAAATGAATTGCCATAGTCAAAGAAGTAAGTGCCCTTGGCCGTGAGTTGTTTGATGGCTTGGAAGTGCCGGTTGAGAGACCGATTGACTTGTCTTATAAATTGTTCGGGATCCTCTGACAGCATCGCTGTGCGCTCCTCATAAGTGAGGCCCTGGGGGCAGTAACCGCCTGTGTATGGTTCGTGGCAAGATGTTTGGTCAGACAGCAGATCGATCACAAGATCGTGAGCAATTGCGTAGTCAAGGAGATCGACGATATTGCCGTGATAGGCAATTGAGAGGGGTTGTTTTTTCGCTATGGCGTCCTTTGCCAGGGCGAAAGCCTCATCACAAGAATCAGAGGCAACATCGACCCATCCCTGATCGTGTCGCGTCTTGATGCGCGAAGAATCTACCTCGGCGATGATGGAAACCCCTCCGGCGATATTGCATGCTTTGCCCTGGGCACCCGACATACCTCCGAGCCCGGAGCTTACAAACAGATGACCTGCGAGGTCGCCGTCATTAGGAATGCCTAGTTGCTGCCGTCCGGCGTTCAGGAGCGTGTTGTAGGTGCCATGGACGATGCCTTGTGGACCAATGTACATCCATCCGCCCGCTGTCATCTGACCGTAGCTGGAGACGCCCATCGAGGCAGCGCGATTGAAGTCCTCAAGATTATCGTACTGCCCGATCATAAGGCCATTGGTCAAGATCACGCGCGGAGCGGAGCGGGGACTGTGAAAAAGGCCCACCGGATGACCGGAGAACAGGACGAGTGTCTGCTCGTCCGTTAAGATTTCTAGATATTTTTTGATGAGCTGATACTGCATCCAGTTCTGGCAGACAGATCCCGTTTCTCCGTAAGTAACGAGTTCATAAGGGTAAAGAGCGACTTCGCAATCGAGATTGTTGTCGATCATTACCTGAAAGGCTTTGCCTTCGACGCAGTTCCCTTGGTATTCATCAATTGGCCTGCCATAGATTCTGCTATGCGGACGGAATCGGTAACCATAGATTTTGCCACGTTCGTTGAGTTCCCGCAGAAACTCCGGAGCCATCTGTTTGTGATATTGTTCGGGGATGTAGCGGAGCGCATTTTTTAAAGCCGTCGCACGTTCTTTTTCGGAAAGGTCAGCTTTGCGGCGAGGCGCTCGCCTGATATCTTCTTCAAACAGGGGATCGGGCGGCAACGGTCCGTCAAGTGAAATCGGCATACAGGATTCAATTTGTTTGTTGTTCATGGGTGCCCCCTCTCGTCTAGGCGTCATTATTTCAAGTATACTATCGAATGAGCAGTTGGTCAGCACAGGAGGGTTTTACAGTGAAGTGGACGGTTGGAATTGACCTTGGCGGGACGAATATCGCGGTGGGTCTCGTCGATGAACAGTATGAAATCGTCGGTCGTGAAAAGGTGAAAACGCGCGCGCCGCGATCCGCCAGTTCTCTTGCGGCCTCAATGGCCCGATGCGTCAATATTCTTTTGAAACGTCATGGCCTCAGGGCAGATCAACTTACTGCCATTGGGATTGGCGTGCCGGGTGTAGTCGATCCCCAGACAAAGCACCTGCTTTATGCCAGCAATCTATTTCTCAAACACGTCGATCTTGTTTCGCTAGTGCAAACCCATTTGCCTGACGTTCCGATCCTGGTCGGCAACGACGCGGACTGCGCAGCCTATGGCGAATATTTGGCCGGAGAGGCGAAATTGTACGACAGCGCCCTCATGTTGACACT
>LFTF01000082.1:0-809 GCA_001512945.1 Clostridiales bacterium DTU023
CCGGTCCATCCTTTAGCTTAATTTTAGCATCAAATCTGAAATGATCGTGATCGGACCGCCTGATTTGTCAGATAAAAATGGAATTTAGGAAGTAATATGGAAACTTGCGGACTCATAGCGGAATATAATCCCTTTCATAATGGGCACAAGCAGCAACTTCAAGTGATCCGCGAACAATTCGGACCAGAAGCGGGAGTGGTTATCTGTCTTTCGGGACCATTTTGCCAACGAGGCATCCCTGCCCTGCTCGACAAAGGCGTCCGCGCCCACATCGCGCTCTCGATGGGCGCCGATCTTATTTTGGAACTGCCTCAGGCCTTTGCAGTGACATCCGCTGAACGATTTGCGGAGGGCGCTGTTCAGACGCTCCTCGCTACAGGTATTGTACGCAATATCGCTTATGGCACTGAGCAGCCGGAACAGCATGAAAATATCAGGAATGTAGCCGCCATTCTGGCTGACGAACCGCCCGAATTGGGTGAAATAATCCGAAACCATATCGCCTTAGGAACAGGGTTTGCCGCAGCCCGTTCGCAGGCACTCGACCACATAACAGGCAATCCTTCCCTTGGCGCTCTGCTCCGCGATTCGAATACCATCCTTGCTGTCGAATATGAGAAGGCGCTCGTCCGTTACAATTACGGCGCAACTGTCCAAGACAATGGACACCCCGCACCTGTCACGACCCACGCGTTTCCGTTGTTTGACAAGGAAAAGATGTCGGCCTCCGCAATCCGTGATCGGATATGGGAAGCTTTAGAATTAGATCGAGGCGAAGACTATTTGCCGCTGATGCGCACCCTTGCCTT
>LFTF01000082.1:846-4175 GCA_001512945.1 Clostridiales bacterium DTU023
CATCTCGACAGATTAAAACAGATTCATGGCATGCAGGGAGGTCTTGCAGAGCGCCTGGTCAATGCGTTCCGGGACGATCCGGCGTCGGTATTGCAGAAGGGCGCCACCCCGTATGAAACGTTCGTCCGGTCACTTGCTACACGCAACCATCCGGCTTCTCGTATCCGGCGCGCCATTATTTCGGCAGCTATGGGCATCGAAAACGATCATAACGCATTGACAAAGATTGGCCCCACATATCTGCGCGTGCTCGGATTTACGAAACGTGGCAAGCGTCTCCTCTCCTTTATGAGACACACCGCGTCGCTCCCGATCATTGTCAACACCTCAGACTTTCGAAAACTTGAGGATCCGTCGGCAATCGCGCAAGCAAAACTCGACCTCCACGCCCAAGCGGTCTGGAATCTGCACGCCGGATATCCGGATCGAAGTGAGTTTATGCGAGATGTCCTTCAGGCACGTTAATTGCAAACTATGATAAAGTGAATAAAATCGATAAATTCAAAGGAGGTTGCACGCATGAAGAATAATGTATACGACACACTTCTCGAGCGCGATTTCGTCGCGCAAGTCACACACGAACAAGAGGTGCGCAATTATCTGTCGCAGGAAGGTGCGACCTTTTACGTGGGGTTCGACCCAACCGCAGATAGTCTACATGCCGGCCATCTTGTCCAGATCATGGTAATGGGACATATGCAACGCGCCGGTCTGCGTCCGATCGCCCTGATGGGAGGCGGAACAGGCTATATCGGAGACCCTTCTGGGCGCACCGATATGCGTACGGTGATGACCCCCGAAACCATTGAATACAACGTCAACTGCTTTATCGAACAGATGAAAAACCTTTTGGACTTTTCTGCGGATAAGATGATTCTGGCCAACAATGCTGAATGGCTTGTCCCCGTTGGATACCTCGATTTCATCCGTGAGGTTGGGCCGCACTTCACCATCAACCGGATGCTCTCCGCCGAATGCTACAAACAGCGACTTGAGACAGGACTCTCCTTTCTCGAATTCAATTACATGATGCTTCAAGCATATGATTTTCTGATGCTTTTCAGAAAACACGGGTGTCGCCTCCAGGTCGGTGGCGATGATCAGTGGTCGAACATCATTGCAGGAACGGAGCTCATCCGCAAGAAAGAGCAAGAACCCGCATTCGGATTGACATTCAAATTGCTTGAAACGTCAGGTGGGCAAAAAATGGGGAAAACGGCTAAAGGCGCGCTTTGGCTCGACGAAAGTAAATGTTCTGTCTATGATTTTTACCAGTACTGGCGCAATATCGATGACGCTGATGTTTCGCAGAACTTGAGGTTCATGACATTCCTCGAGATGAACGAGATACGAGAATACGATAAACTCGAGGGCGCCGACATCAATCAAGCAAAAAAACGATTGGCCTACGAAGTAACAGCGCTCGTCCATGGTCATGCGAAAGCAAAACAAGCCGAAGAGGCTGCGCTCTCATTGTTTGAAAGGGGGGGTGACGACGCAACCGTCCCGTCAGAAATGATCGCTCCCCATGAACTTGGCTCGACCTTGATTGATATTCTCGCCGGACACGGGCTAATGCAGTCGAAAGGCGCGGCAAGACGCCTTATCGAACAAGGCGGCCTCTATGTGGGCGATGAGGCGGTCACGGAACTCTTCACCGAACTCACTGAGAATCTATTCACAAACAATGAGCTTATCATTCGTCTGGGGAAGAAGCGTTATATCAAGCTAATAATCGAAAATTGACTTCACAAATCTGGCGTATAGAAAAGACCTGGCATGTGTCAGGTCTTTTTTGTATTGCGGATCATCCAACTGATTTAAAGATGCTCCGGGAACGTGAAAAACATCACTGTCCCCGTATGGATCTGCACGGCGGCGCTGTCTGGATACAGACTATGCGGCTGGTTGCTCAATGTCAGCGAACGTCCCAACGAAAGTGGAACACAATCGCATTCCCATTTCAATCCTTTGAGCGAGAAACCCGTGACATGATCGTCGAGCGGCTGTACGGAAAAAAGAAAACGAGTATCGCTAAATTTCTCTCGAGCGACATTAAAGCACTCAGGGGAGAATACAGAGTCTAACTCGGCAGGTCCAGAAACGATACGTGCCAACGTTGTGCCGTCCGTGAGAAAAACATTGGCCCCACATATCGCCAGCCGTCGCGCGAGCGCAATATTCGCAAGCGTATGATCATGGCGCACCCCGGCATAGTTGACGAATACAAACGATTTACCCTCTAATGAAGTTTGTAACTCAAATGCACGGTACAAGACGTCTTCGTCAATCTCGCGCAATGGATGGCGGAATGTTTCGGCAAAAAGATCGACGTCTGCCGCGAGAAGAACCGCGGCCGCTGTGGCCAGCTCCCCGTCCGTATAATTTTTATCCTTGGGAAAACGAATTATTTTTGTCTCGGGAGCAAGTGATTTGCTCACTTGTTCAGAAATTGAATCGAAATCACCGATCACCCAATTAGGCGGGTATCCGTATCGAAGAAGTCCTTGGGCACCACCATCCGCTGCAATAATCAAGCCAGCTTTTGAAAGCGCCTGCGTAGCAAAATAATCGTGAGGACCCTGCGAGCCCGCCAGGGCAATGACGGCGTCAAAGAAAAGAGACACCACGTCTGTCAAAGACGCGCTTTTGCGTGACGGATGATTCTTCGAAGTTCAGCAGCGGCTTCCGAGGGGGAATCTTCTCCAAAGATTGCGGAACCGGCAACGATCATATCAGCGCCCGCACGGATTAGGTCTGCAGCATTATCGACACTAATACCGCCGTCCACCTGTAAGCGGATAGGGTATCCTGATTCATCAATCATTTGCCGAGCTTGTTTAACCTTTTCCATTACCTGCGGGACAAACGATTGTCCACTGAAGCCAGGATTGACTGACATCAGAAGTACCATGTCTAGATCCGGAAGCAGCCAGCGGATCGCCTCGAGTGGAGTCGCCGGATTGAGTGAAATGCCTGCAAAGCAACCAAGACTTCGTATCAATGAAAGTGTTCGCTGGACATGAGTCGCGACTTCTGCGTGAACTACGAGTGTTGTCGCACCAGCCTTCGCATACTCGGTGAGCAGATCACAGGGGTTCGTTACCATGAGATGAACATCGAGCGGTTTTTCGGTATGCTGAGAAAGCGCCGCTATTACGGGTGGTCCAAATGTCAGATTGGGGACGAAATGACCGTCCATGACATCGCAGTGGACCATATCAAAGGTATCACCGAGATCGCGAACCGATCCGGCAAGATTGGCAAGATCGGAAGACAAGATAGACGGGCACAACAGAGGAATCGAGCGATCTAGGAAAACAGCTCGT
>LFTF01000033.1:0-879 GCA_001512945.1 Clostridiales bacterium DTU023
TCTTCTATCACTTCAGCGGCATGGTTTGACACGTCACACGTTGTGAGTAGGTAGGGACTTTGCCCGTCGGCCTCAAGTTTTCTTAACTTGTCAAGACGGAACTGCATCTGTTCAGGTAGTGAATCAACACGTTCGGAATTTATACCTTCTTGTGTCATTCATCCAACTCCTTAGGCCTCGAGATTTTGGCGATCGAATAAGTCAGAAGTCCTTTGGGTGTCCTTACGTCGACAATATCGCCTTTGCGGCGACCCAGAATGGCCTGCCCGACAGGAGATTCGCTTGAAAGCTTGCCTTCGAAGATATCCTCTTCTTTTGCGGAGACGATCATGTATTCCTGTTCGGTTCCCGTTTGCTCGTGACGCAGTAGCACCTTGCCCCCAAGCGAGACGCGTGTGCGACTGATGTCTTTCTCGTCAATCACTTTCGCGTTATTCAGAATCTCTTCAATTTCCGCCATACGGAGATCATTGTCCGCAAACGCTATCTTGGCGTCATCAAATTCGGAATTCTCAGAAATGTCTCCGTGTGCGCGCGCTTCTTTCAAGCGTTCGGCGATCTCCGCCGCGACACGTGTCTTGCGATCTTCAAGTTCTTCCTGATATTTACGGATTCTCCCCAATGTCATCTCATAGACTTTTTCGGCCATTTTTTGATTTCCCCTTTATTTATATTCATTATGTCTGTTCCACGCAATTTCTATTAAAGTTTCATATACGTGAACAGATCTCCTTTTAACGCAATCATTATACAGACTTGACACACTATGTGCCGGTAAGATCAACTTCCGACATCACTCTCCTTGTGAATGACGTCGTGGGCACCACCCTCGACGATACTAGTCGGAGAAACAACCACGAAACGCGCCTTCTGCTGTAG
>LFTF01000033.1:1033-4244 GCA_001512945.1 Clostridiales bacterium DTU023
TCGAAGCGAGCGAAATACCTGCCAAGCATTAGAAAATCTGCGCCCATTGCCAGGGCAAGGGCCATGTGATAATCGTGCACAATGCCGCCGTCTGAGCAGATTGGAATATAAATTCCCGTCTCCTTATACCAGCGCTCCCGTGCTTGCGCAATATCCAGCAAGGCTGATGCCTGTCCCCGGCCTATCCCTTTCTGCTCGCGAGTGATGCAGATCGATCCGCCGCCAATACCCACCTTTATGAACGACGCTCCCGCCTCTGCCAGGAATCGGAAACCATCTTCATCGACAACATTTCCTGCACCCAGCGGCAGATCGGGACCATAATTATCGCGGATAAAGCGGATGGCATCTCTTTGCCAATCTGTGAATCCGTCCGAGGAATCAATGCATAGCACATCACATCCGGCGTCAAGCAGGGCTGGAACACGCTCACGATAATCTCGCGTATTAATACCCCCGCCAACTAGAAGACGTTTATGCGAATCAAGCATCTCTTTTGGATTTTCTTTGTGTTCGTCGTAATCCTTGCGAAATACGAGGGCAACGAGTTTGCCCTCTTCATCAAGGATGGGCAACTGATTCAATTTGTGATCCCAAATGATGTCATTGGCTTCAGTCAAACTGATGCCTTCTCGTCCGTAAACGATATCTTTTAAAGGCGTCATAAAATCCCGGATCGGTGTATCGGGATCTCGCCGGGAAACACGGTAGTCTCGACTCGTTACAATTCCAACGAGTTTACCGCCTGACGTGCCATCTTCGGTTATGGGGACGGTCGAATGTCCGGTCTTGCGTTTAAGCCTGATAATATCTTTCAATTGATCGTCTGGACGTAGGTTGCTGTCACTTGTGACAAATCCCGCTTTAAATTTCTTTGCGCGCTGCACCATCGCGCATTGATTGTCGATGGATTGCGAGCCGTAGATAAATGCTAGACCTCCCTCGCGTGCAAGAGCGATCGCCATGCGGTCGTCTGATACAGACTGCATGATGGCTGAGACAAGCGGTATGCTGAGCGTAATCGGACAATCCTCTTGATCCTTTTTGTAGCGCACTAGTGGCGTCTTAAGCGACACGCGGTCAGGTGTGCAATCTAGCGTTGTCCGATTGGGGGCAAGCAAGAACTCACTGAACGTGCGAGATAGTTCAGGGATTATGTGTGCCATTATTCGTCTCTCCTCTTATGTTCGATCGCTTTACCTAAGAACGCGAGAAATAGCGGATGCGCTCGTGTCGGGCGCGACTTAAATTCCGGATGAGCAATTGTCCCGATAAAGAACGGGTGGTCGGGCCACTCAACGGCTTCGACAAGTCGTCCATCCGGAGACATTCCGGAGAAACGAAGTCCCGTTGCTGCCAGAGCTCCCGAATAAGCGGGGTTGAATTCCCAGCGATGATGATGGCGTTCTGACGCTTCCAAAGATCCATATATATCCGCCAACAATGAACCTTCTTCGAGCACCATCGGGTAGGCACCGCGCCGCATAGGCCGCTCACAGAACGGAATACACTCTACATTCTGTTTCATCGCCTGTGTCAAATTCGCGTAATAGAAAATATCTTGAAAGTCACTGCCCGCCTCATTGGAGTGAGCGCGATCGATTCCCGCCACATGGCGGGCAATATCGACTACGGCCATCTGCATGCCAAGTCCGATGCCAAAGAACGGTATGCTGCGCTCTCTCGCGCTGCGGCTGGCATTAATCATGCCTTCCATACCGCGCACTCCGAACCCGCCCGGTACGATGATCGCATCCGCGCAAGCTAGCCGTCGATCTACCTCTTCAGCCGAGACGCCTTCTAGTTCTTCGCTCGAAACCCAATCAATGATCGGTTCAACGCCCAGCGCAATGCCAGCATGGTCAAGCGCTTCAATGACACTGTAATAGGCATCTTGAAGCTCGACGTATTTCCCGATCAGCGCAATGTTGAGCGGCTCTCTCTTTGCCTTTGTTCTCTCTACCAGTGATTCCCAGTCATCTAGGAAAGGCTCCGTATGACCTAACCCCAAACGCTCACAAACGACGCGAGCGAATCCCTCTTTTTCGAAGATGAGCGGAAGTTCATAAACAGAATCGCAGTCTACATTAGGGATAACGGAATCGATGCGAATATTGCAGAATAGCGCAAGTTTTTCACGGATGCTCTCATCGAACGCAAACTCTGTTCGGCAGACGAGAATATCGGGTTGGATTCCAAAAGACAGCAGTTTTTGCACACTGTGCTGAGACGGTTTTGTCTTAATCTCTCCCGGTTTCTTCATATAGGGAAGCAGCGTAACGTGGATAAAGAGGCAATTTTGTCTTCCGGCCTCATAACTGACCTGGCGAATTGCCTCAATGAAAGGCTGACCTTCCATGTCACCGACCGTGCCGCCGATCTCGGAGATAACGACATCAACCTTGCCCTCTTCCGACAATTTATATATATGATCTTTTATTTCATTGATAATATGGGGAACAACTTGAACTGTGCCGCCATCATAACCGCCGGATCGTTCGCGGTTGATTACGTTGAGGTAGACTCGACCAGAAGTAATGTCACTTTCAGACGTGAGATCAACATCCGTGAATCGCTCATAGTGACCGATATCCAAATCGGTCTCAGCGCCATCCTCAGTCACAAAAATCTCCCCGTGCTGGGTTGGGCTCATGAGCGCGGGATCGACATTGATATAGGGGTCAAATTTCTGGTTGCGAACAGTCAATCCCCTTGCAATCAGCAGTCTTCCGAGTGCTGCCGCCGTGATACCTTTGCCAAGCCCTGACACCACACCGCCTGTCACAAAAATATACTTTGTTGCCATCACGATCCCCCTCAATCAACGCAACAACGCATAATCCGTTTCCGATAATCACGCGTCATAACATGTCTCCCATTAATCTTTCAATTACTATATCATGAGCCGCGGCAGTCGGACACCTGAATCCATAATAAAAAAGGCCGACTGCACAGCCATTAAATACGAAAAAGTTGCCCGAAGACAACCTCAACCTGAACACACTTAGGATGCACCCGTAACATTTAATTTATGCGTGGAGTTACCTCTTTAAAGAGGTAACTCCACGCAGATCTGCTATAGGCAGGTTATGTCAGCGAATCTCAATTACTTAATTTAACTGTCTGTAACCTTGCGCTTGCGAGCGATCACCAGTGCCGCGACCGCAAGCAGTATCGTTCCCGTACCCGCCATGACATAGGTCATTGACTC
>LFTF01000010.1:0-2749 GCA_001512945.1 Clostridiales bacterium DTU023
TTTAGGATGTCTTCTTTTACTTTATTTGCGATTATTTCCGCACTGATTGCGTTGTCCACTTCAGTGCGGATTGTATCCGCGATCCTTACAGTATCAACATCCTCCAGAACGTTTTCCTTGACTTTACTCACGATTGTCTCTGTTTGTTTTGCAGAACGTTTCATAGAACGTATGACAATTCTTGCAGTCGTCTTCGAGAAAAGCATTCTGGTAGGAAACCAGAGCCTGATTGCAAATCTTTGCTCATTTGGTTTGATTATGATTTTCATTTCACTCACCAATCATTCAACGAAGATCTCAACGTGATCGCCGTCGGCAGAATCGACTTCGACGAGTTTGCCAAGAACGCCCTGTTCGATTAACTGCATGACCTTGGCCCAATCAGCGGCACCCAGGTTGATACCGTTAATGTTGAATGCACTGCCATCCTCGGCTCCTTCCAAGAGGCGGAGCAGCGCAAGCGGTACGTTAACCCGCACCTTGTCGCCGTCACTTGAATCAACCACTATTTTGAGCAACATTTTGTCGAGATCCTTCCGGTATTCAGGTGCGATGTATTGTGTTTCGGGCTTCGGTTCTCGCGAGAACAGCTGATCGATGGTCACGCCAAAGATTTCTGCTAACTTGGGAAGCATGGTGATGTCAGGCATGCTCACATCGTTCTCCCATTTTGAGACGGCCTGTGCCGAAACTGAAAGTTGTTCTGCCAGCTGGTCCTGAGTGAGACCTTTGTCCCTGCGCCATTTGGCAATATTTTGTCCGATTACATTGTTATCCATTGTGATGCTCCTTTGCCTTGATTGGTGTTAAGTTGTTTGGTTTGCTCCAGTTCGAGGGAAAAGCCAACGACTACCCCCCGAACATAATAAAACTAGGTTTCTCTAAGATGGCCTGTTCAGGGAAGGAAAACCATTTGACCGGTCGGTCATGGACGAGGTCTTTCTTGGTGCGCCATTTGTTGATACTTTCTCTGATTACTTCGATACACATGATGGTTCTCCTCTTCGACATTATTTGTTATTTTTTCGATTGGGGCCAGCGCTGTTGCCCCGAATCTGTACCCTCAGGTTAAGGTGTAATGTGGAAGAGGAGAAGGGATCATGGGTTGGTTTTGATAGAATAACACAACTGATGGTTGTATTCGGTGTATCTATATGGTTGTATTTGAAGAAATACAGACAAATAGGTCTAATCAAACCGTTCGAGATCTGTTTGGGTACATTGAAAGAAAAGTCTTAAGATGGTAGGGCGATCTAATTCAGATCGTAGAAATCACTTATCCTGGAATTGCTCCAGCTCCCTATTCTTTACCCAGTTGCCACCTTTATCTTTTAGGTAGGGCAGTACCTGGGTTATAGCTTCCAGATTGAGGAGACCGTAAATATGTGGATAGCGCCGTTCGCCTCCCGGTTCTCCCTCTTCCCACTTTACTTGTGATTTTAATTGATCACTTTAAACAGAGAAGAATAGTCGCACACTCCCAATGAAATAAAAAAACGGGGGGCTAACTGTTGTATTTGCAACGGACACATCTCATATAGTCTATTATGATTCAGGTACAAGATAAAATCCATCGAAAACCGGAGGTATCACTATGGAAATGAATCAGTTAATGATGGGGCTAATTAGGTTCCTTCACGATTTTTTTACTGTGGTTTGGGTAGGCGGACTGGCTTTTATGGTTTTCACCTTAGCGCCATCTCTGTCTAACGTATTTGGAAAAGATAAGCAGGCGCAAGACGTGATGCAGGCGGTTACCCGCAAGCACCGCGTTTGGGTCTATATCAGTATCGTAGGATTATTGGTTACGGGTCTGTTGCTCGGCAAATCGAGTCCTGGTTTTTCAGGGTTGATGCGGTTTGACAACCTGTATTCTACGCTCGCGTCGATCAAACACCTGCTAACGTTTGCCATGATTGGCGTCGCATTGTTCCGTTCGATCTCTTTTGCCAAAAAGGACAAAGTTCTAAACCCCAAGCAGAATAAGATCAGTTTCCTTCTCATTGCAGTCAATCTTTTCTTTGGCGTCATTGTGCTGCTCTTGAGCGCTCTTATGGCCGTGCTCAGATAAGAGTAACCGGATAGTCCGCGCGTTAAAACAGGGCGATATCCGCACCCAATTTCCTGGCCCTTCCGCAATAATCCAAGCCCTTTTTCAGGTTACCTTCAAGGGACCCTTCTGGCATGAGTTGCAATAAGGCGATTCTAAGATATTTCACAGAATAGTACCTCCGCTTTCGTAGTAGATAGTCGGCAGTTTAGCGTTGCAGGATAAACGCATCGAACAATTCTTTATGAGCGAGAAACCGTTGTCTTATCAAGTGGACGAAATCATCGGTCGCGATAAACTGCTTGAATTTAGAGTAAGGAAAATAACGATAATCAACCGTTTCGCCATCTTGTAAATGTATCTCTGTCTTTTTCTTGTCGATGAAGATCACAAAGCACTTATAGATCGCATTTTCATATACGCACGTACATACGAGATTCAAATCCGATGCTGTGACGTCGATTCCTGTTTCCCGTAGCCTTGATTTTGATATTTCTTCTCAATCATCATTCTTGAGAGGTAATAGATATCTTCGTCTTCTGGATCATCTGGATCCGCGGGCTGGTATTCCGCCATGATAAATCAAACCATGACCTCCGAGGTAAATCGCGTAAGGCATCGGCACACTGATGCCAGAATTTGTAACTGCGAATGCCTCAGCCAGACTGAAAAGATTAGAAGCGATATAATCGCTTTGCT
>LFTF01000010.1:2765-6842 GCA_001512945.1 Clostridiales bacterium DTU023
TTTTTAGCTCTACCATATGACAATCGATCGCTTTCTAAAATAGCGGGTTGCGCTCATCGCGTTGCGTAGTAGTCCTCAGCGATAAGACTATATATTGACGCGTCAATAATACCCTTATTAGACCAGTCAGCTTGTCGCAAGGTTCCCTCATACGTTAACCCGCATTTGACCATAACTTTCCCTGAGTGGGGGTTGCGAGGATCATGTTGCGATTCAATGCGATTTACCTTAACTTCGTCAAAAAGAAAAGGGATGATGCCAGAAAAAGCTTCGCTTGTGATGCCTTGATGCCACCATTTGCTCCCAACGCAATAACCGATATTGACTGAATTAAGTTTTTCATTCTTATCGACAACACTAATCGTTCCGATCGGCTCCTCATCGTTCTCTTTAAACGTGATAGCCCACTGGTAGAAGTCATCGTTCTCGTAAGAATCGATCCACTTTTTAAAGATGCTTTGTGTTACTTCGATTGATCCGTGAGGGGACCAACTCAAAAACTCGGTGACTCTTTCATCATTGGTCCAGTTGTTAAACGATGGCGCAGCATCGTCTTCTGTAAATGGTCTCAGTAGCAGTCGCTCGGTTTCAATTATTTCCGTGCCCTTATGAGTCATAGCGTTAAACATTTGTCGTTCTCAATTTCTCTTAATAGACAATGGTCATATTGTCTTGCAGGAGAAAGACAACCATGTCTGGTGAGATTATACTGCAAACGAAGTAGTAAAAAAGGATGAATTGGGTCGTCTCGTCGGCTTAAGCCGCAGTTTTATTGAACCATCATCATTGTTCCCGCACAGTGTCAAAAAGGCCCTTATTTTTCCTTGTAATGACTATTACAAAAACCCAAAGTAGCAGTTGAACGGCTACTGAAATTTCATACGAACTGGCAGACAACATGCCAATAAACATCGGCAATGTGTTGGCGACCGCGTGGATGAAAACGTTGAATAATAGGTTGTCTGTTTTTAAATAATAATAGGTGTGTACGGTAGACATTGCGATAGTTCCCACTATAAACCCTGCGAAAGACATTATAATTTGAGGAACTGTCATCCCCTGTGTATAGAATACATACAAAATAATAGGCGTATGCCACAATGCCCAAATGACACCAATACTCACACTCGCTTTCCACGGTGTTCTATTCTTCAACATGGATGGGAGTAAATAACCTCTCCATCCGATCTCTTCTGTTCCTGCCGTAATAATCTGATAAACAAAAAATAATAGTACAAAACCGACCAAGGACCATGTTAGAGGGACATTAAACCCTTTTGAAATAACGAGAGGTATTGCGGGAATAATTGATATCAGTAAAAACAACGCAATGATCTGTAAGACATACTTTAGCGGCGTTACTAACTTAAATTTATGCTTAAAATATTTTCTTGTATCGGGGAACAATATAACCAATACGATAGCTGCAAGCAGAGGTCCATATCCTGCCAGAGTATTCACAACCGTTATGAGCCAGAGTTCACGACTCAACGTGTTGTTTAGGACCGCACTTAATAAGTCCGTGCTTTCCAGTAATTTGACATTGCCTTTGACCGATAGGAAAATACCCAAGCCCCAAAGAATGAAGGACCAAATAAACGCAAACCCTATAAAAATTCGTTGAGATTTCTTTTCTATGTTCATCGTGATTTCCTCCTGACACTAGTTAAGTAACCGTCACTGAGCTAGGGATGCATCAAGATAAGTTTAGTATTTTAAATTTTATTATTCGCGATTATTGTTACCAATCGGGACCGGATCTCACGATATTGGCAATTAGTATTTCATCAATGATAATTTGTGGTAACGTTGTCGAAATTTCTTACATTTTAATAAAAGAGGACACACTTAATGCCTTGCTGGATGAGGAAGCAGATCTGTTATTTAAGATAATTGATCATAGCCTTTAATAATGCCGGTAAATCTTTCGGGGTTCTTGACGTAATGATATGGCCGGCTTGAACAACTGGCTCATCTACATAAATTCCTCCCGCATTTACTAAATCATCTTTTATAGAGCTGTAAGACGTCACTTTTTTATCTTTAATATCACAACAAGAAGCAAGCATCCAAGGGCCATGACAAATGGCTGCTATTAGTTTTTCTTCCTTGTCCATATCTTTTACAAAATCAACTGTAGCCTTAGACCGTCTCATAAAGTCTGGTGAAAATCCGCCTGGAATAAAAACAGCGTCATAGTCTTTAGATGAGATTTCAGCAGATGAATGAGTGCTTGTTTCAACTAATCCTACTTTAGAAGCATAGTCAGTGAGCTTTTTTGTTCCAATTAAATCAACTTCATAACCTTCTTCTAAAAGTCTAAAATAAGGATAAATGAGTTCTCTTTCATCGAATAAATTTTCTAATAATATCGCTATTTTTTTCATAATGACATCTCCTGTAACAATTATAAATATCTAAAAATTATTTTATCATATGTTGCAGACTACTCAGATTTTCTTAAAAGCATACTCATTGAGCTCCACGCCAACTGCCTCCGCAATTCGATCGCATTTTGCCTTGAGCAAGAAATAGATCTCCCGGGTTGAATCCGACAAAGCTTCAAAATTTCCCTGTCCTTTGCTGATGACAACGTCTGCCTTGTCAAATAGTTCCCGAAACTCCGCACTGCATGATTCAAGCACTGCGCCCGGCATACCACACCCGGTAGACATAACCTCTGCATAGTCGGCTATACCGGTCTTAAGCGCATCTTCAACGGTAGCGTCGTTAATAATAGCCGCATCTCTCACCGCATAGATGACGTTGTGATCGCGAGCAAGATAGTCAGCTAGAATTTTGTCAAAAACTACTTCTCCCGCGTTGTCGCCGATGATTAAAATTTGTTCCGCTTTACTGATATCTAGATCAAAGGTATCCTTATCGCAAATCGCGAAGGGGATCTCCAATTCCTCCATGACGCATGCCTCAATATCCAGGTCGCTATAGATGGCTGAATCCATTATATTGCCCGTTGCCGCAATCTTTAACGCGTTAAGTAGTAGATGATTGTCTCTGTGAGCAAAACGTTTGAGAACGGGTTCAAGCCTCAACGATGCCGCGATGTCCTGCGCTTTAATCGCCGCATACGGATCTTCGACACAGGCATGTCGCTTGACAATTGAGTGCATGGCTTCGCACAAGATCGGCGCACAGCTAAAATCTTGATAGTTAGCAAGTGTCTCCATCGCTTCTTCCATGATGCGCTCATGGATGGCTTCATCATCGGTTGCCATGTAGGCCGCCTCAAGTACCTGGCGGAGCATGCACGGCAAACACTCTAAAAATATCTTCATTAATAATCTCCTACTAATTATTTCATTGTGTCAAACGAGAGATCAATATGGTTCCTTGTTTTAGTGATCCTTATTATCTGAGTTAAAAATTTTGTTCATACGGTTGGGCTGTGTTTATATAATGAATGTAGCAAAAATAAAAAAATATGAATAGCCATTACCAATGCGCCAACAATACTGAAGGTACCAAATATTATCCAAGATAACATCGAAATCGTGATACATAAGCTCAAGCAAATCAACACAGATCTTCTTACAGTTGTACTTTTAGTGCCAATCAGAAGAAGTGCAAAAATTATAATAGATAGAACACCAGTAATCATTGGAAACCAGTTGCCGTAACCTATTGGTACCAAGCTAAAATAAGAAAAATAGTTAGTTATACGCTCTGTTGCACTAGGGGCAAATTTCATCGCAACACCATATGGTGTTAGCATCAGAATTATAGCAACCAGCCCACTGGATATAGAAATACATTTTTTTATTTTTATTTCTTGCCTCACCTTCACTAAATGTCATTATGCCAAAAGTCATGATTTTTTCTCATTCATCTTTCCGTCTTGGCAGAATGGTCATCATTTTTAATGGAGTCCTACAATTATTTTAGCCGATAGGTATCGTAGCCTTTGTAATTGATCACAGTTACTTGAGGATCATTTCTTAATTCTCTAAAAATCCGTTCACTGTCTATATTATCCCTTGATTTCAGAAAACCATTGATCTCAAACTGATTCATCGGGTGCCGCTTGATAATACTCAAAACAGCCTGGTAATCATCTTT
>LFTF01000099.1:0-1179 GCA_001512945.1 Clostridiales bacterium DTU023
CACTGTTCGCGCTGAGCATCGACACGACTTGTGCCTCCGCACCGAATCAGTTCCACAGCACTTAGGCCCAAGTATCGCTTGAGAGTAGTTTCAAGATTATCGACGATACTCTTTGTACAGAGTTCGCCTTGAGTGTCAATCGTAATATCAGAAACCTCAAGTGATTCTTCAATCTCTTGATGAACAACAAATATGTCGCGGTCAATCATTGTGAAGACCGTGTCGAGATGCATAAACGCGCGGATCTCGGGGATAGATAGTACAAGAATATGTTTGAAACTGTCCCCCGAATTTAAAACGTTTNNTTGCGAAAGCTTTGACTGCGGCTAACTCTGTGCGTTGAGAGACACCGACTGCAATAACTTGAGGCGACAAGACGAGAACATCGCCACCCTCCAGAGTCGCATTCTCACCGCGCCGGCAATAATGGGGCACACCTTTAAAAAGGGCATGGTATTTTGTAATGAAGTGCGAAATGAGCGCTTCACGCCTTCGCGTCTGCGCCCACATACAATTGATTGAGATTCCGCACCCCACGGCAGTCATCGGATCCCGTGTAAAATAAAGGTTTGGCATGGGTTCCAAAAGAAGTGTTTTCTTCCAGTCGAGCTGAGTGTCATTAAAAACAAAATCCTCACACCGCAAGCCCGACATCACTACTTCTGCAAGTTGCGACAAATCTTCTATCGAGTTGAGGTATTCGAATATTTCGGGACTCGTATGACTTGGAACACGTGCTTCTTTCAAAAATTCAACCAGGAAAGTTCGCCGTACCTCTTCGTCCTTGAGCACATCGGCAAGCAACTCAGTGACGTAATAGATTTCTGCTCCGGCATTGCGCAAAACTTCGGAAAAAGCGTGATGCTCTTTGGCGGCTGCCACGCGGTCAGGAATATCTTCGAACAGAAGACTCTTCATGTAAATAGGCGTAAGATTGTCCAATTCTTTACCCGGACAGTGAAGCAAGACTCGCTTCAGTGGTCCGATTTCGGAATAGATTTTTACTCCCTTAGGATCAACCACAAAGACCTCCGGTCTATACACACGACTGGAGAGGGATAGGAAAATAAACGAACAAACAAGCTTTTTGTCAAATTCCCCCTCAGACAAAAGGCCCATTGAATTATCTTAATCTAAACATTATTCTCGCGATTATGCAAGTGATACAAGCATTGAAAC
>LFTF01000099.1:1242-5472 GCA_001512945.1 Clostridiales bacterium DTU023
TTGACTTTCATGAGACGCATCAGATTGCCCCGCTCATTCTCTTCCATTTTCATGGTAATCGACCGGATCGTCTCTTCAAGCGATGGGATCATAACGTATTCAAGCGAGTTTACGCGGCGTCTGGTTCGCTCGATCTCAGCTGCCATGAGATGAGATTTGTGTTCGCGCGTCGCCAGTTTCATAAGCAAAGGCAGTGCTTCATGAAGTGAGGCAATCGCTTCATCGAGTTCGCCAGAAACTGTTGTAGTTCCGTACGGGAGCGTTATCTGTTGTTCGGAGTGATCTTCTTGTTCCGGAACTGAGATAACAGGTGTCCGGACGCTCATCGTATTTTCTCTTCCCACGGTCACATAGAGCGTCGAACCTTCTGACATCAGCGCCTCATCAACAACGTGATAGCCATTGACTGCGCGTGCCAAAAGCATCTCGGCATGTGCCCTCTCGATCAGCTTCTCAACCTCACGCCGAAGCTCGTCTACATCGAGAACCAGTGACAAAAATTGACGCATCAATTCATCGCGCTTGTCCTTTAGCAGCTTGTGTCCGCGGCGCGCGACTCGGAGCTGTTCCTTGAGCCGGAGCAACTCCATTCTGTTGGGATTGACACGCATGACTGCCATTAGTCGTCGACCTCTCCCTCATTAGGTTGATAGTACTGATCGATAAATTCTTGATGGACGCGTTTCAACTCGTTGGTCGGAAGCATTGACAATAACTTCCAGCCAATCGCGAGCGTCTCTTCAATACTTCGATTTACATCAAAACCCTGCGAAACATACTGTTCTTCAAACGCTACCGAAAAGTCGGCGTAAATGAGGTCAACCTCACTCAGTGCTTCTTCGCCAAGAATAATCTGAAGATCTCGGGCATCCTTACCGCGTGAGTAAGCCGCAAAAAGCTGGTTCATCGTATCAGCGTGATCAGCACGCGTTTTGCCTTCCCCAATTCCCTTGTCCTTGAGACGCGATAGGGAGGGAAGCACATCGATCGGCGGCTTAAGTCCGCGACGGTGCAGATCACGAGACAAGATGACCTGTCCTTCCGTAATATACCCAGTCAAGTCGGGAATCGGATGCGTCTTGTCATCGTCCGGCATCGTCAGGATCGGCACAAACGTGATCGAACCTTTCATTCCCTTAATGCGACCGGCACGCTCGTAGATACTCGCCAGGTCAGTGTAGAGGTATCCGGGATACCCTCGCCGTCCGGGAACTTCTTTTCTCGCCGCGGACACTTCGCGCAGTGCCTCGGCATAGTAGGTAATATCAGTCATCAAAACTAATACGTGCATATCGAGATCGAAAGCCAGATATTCAGCCGCCGTCAGCGCCATTCGCGGAGTAGCGATACGCTCAATGGCCGGATCGTTGGCGAGGTTGATGAACATGACGGCACGATCGATCGCTCCTGTGCGACGGAAATCGCTGATGAAAAAATCAGCCTCTTCAAATGTGATGCCCATCGCCGCAAAAACAACGGCGAACTGCTCTTCACTGTTCAATACTTCCGCCTGGCGCGCGATCTGTGCAGCAAGCGCAGCATGCGGNNGAGACACCCGTCTGGATAAATTCGTTAGGATAGTCACGCGCCGCCGGATTGATCGGCGTGCCATTGATGTCGCGCGTGGTCTCGGGAATAATCTTTACTCCCCCGTCTTTTGGCTGACCCATTCCATCAAAAATACGCCCCAGTAAATCGGGTGAAACGCCAAGTTCCAATCCGCGACCAAGAAATCGGACGGTGCTCTTTTCAATATTGATCCCGATGGAACTCTCGAAGAGCTGGACAAGTGCGTCCGTCCCTTCAATTTCTAACACTCTGCAATTGCGGATCTCGCCGTTAGCCAGCTCGATCTCACCCAATTCATCAAATTTTACGTTTTCAACACCTCGAACGAGCATCAACGGACCGGTGACTTCCTCAATGGTGCGGTATTCTCTAGCCATAAATCTCTCCGTTCCTAATTCGTCAATTCGCCCATTTCGGCGAGCAGTGTTTCTTTTCGTAATTCATACCAACGGTTTACTTCCTGCTCCGGGACGTACTTGAAGCGCGCAATGTCGTGACGGATCGGGAGCTTCATAATCTCATCAAAGTCGGCAGCGTTGGCAAGCGCTTTCTGCGCTTCATAGTAGAAAAGCATGACGAGCGACAGCATCATGTACTGTTTGTGCATAGAAGTGTATGTGTCAATTTCGTCAAATGAGTTTTGGTGCAAGAAGTCTTCGCGTAATGAACGGGCGGACTCAAGTTTGAGTCTATCCCCATCGGAAAGCGCATCTTGCCCGATAAGGCGAACAATCTCCTCAAGTTCTGACTCTTCTTGCAACAGCGTCATCGCGTCGATACGCAATTTGCTAAAGTCAGGGGCGATATTGTCATCAAGCCAGCTGTCAATCTTTGTCTGGTACAGCGAGTAACTCGTCAACCAGTTGATCGCGGGGAAGTGACGTCTGTACGCGAGATTGGAATCAAGGCTCCAGAAAACCTGAACAATCCGGAGTGTCGACTGAGCAACCGGATCGGAAAGGTCTCCGCCAGGCGGCGATACAGCGCCGATTGCCGTCAAAACACCGACGCGCTCTTCGTCCTCACTGCAAAGGCAGTGCACTATCCCGGCGCGCTCATAAAAGCTTGCCAGTCGTGAGCCAAGATAGGCGGGGTAACCTTCCTCACCTGGCATTTCTTCAAGGCGTCCTGACATTTCACGCAAAGCTTCCGCCCAGCGCGACGTCGAGTCGGCCATCAAAGATACAGAGTAACCCATATCTCGGAAATACTCCGCGATCGTAATCCCTGTATAAATTGAGGCTTCACGTGCCGCAACCGGCATATCTGAAGTATTGGCGATCAGTATCGTGCGTTTCATCAGCGAATAACCTGTCGTTGGGTCATAAAGCGCCGGGAATTCCATGAGAACGTCGGTCATCTCATTGCCACGTTCACCGCATCCTATGTAGACAACCACATCTGCTTCCGCCCACTTGGCGAGCTGGTGCTGGATAACCGTCTTGCCACTGCCAAACGGACCAGGTACCCCCGCGGTACCACCTTTAGCGACAGGGAAAAAAGTGTCAATTGGACGCTGTCCTGTAATTAGGGGAGCTGAAGGAGAAATTTTTTCACGGTACGGTCGTCCGATCCGGACAGGCCACCTCTGGATTAATGTGATGTCTTGGCTTTCGCCGCGTTCATCCTCAAGGACGGCTACTACATCTGTGATTTTGAAAGTACCCGAGCGGATCTCACGGATAACACCCGATTTACCGGGAGGAATCATCACACGATGCTCCATGATCTCCGTCTCCTGAACGACACCGATGATGTCGCCCGCGGTAACGCGGTCGCCTTCTTTTTTGACCGCTTGAAATTCCCATTCTTTATCGCGGTCAAGCGCCGGCGCAAATGCGCCACGCATGATGTGGTTGCCCTCCATCTCAACGAGCGTCTCGAGCGGGCGCTGGATACCATCAAAGATTCCGCCGATCAGACCGGGGCCGAGTTCCACCGAAAGCGGTGTTCCGCGCGATACAACACACTCGCCCGGACCGAGTCCCGCCGTTTCCTCGTACACCTGGATCGAGGCTTCGTCACCGTGAATTTCGATGATTTCGCCGATCAGTTTTTTCTCAGACACTTCGACCACGTCGAACATGTCAGCATCACGCATACCCTTTGCGATAACAAGAGGGCCGGATACTTTGACGATCTCACCCTGGCTTGATTTGCTCATGGAATTTCTCCCTTAATCTCTATTACTTCTTGCAAGGAAAACCTTTGCAGGTTACCCCCGTCAGATCAATCTTCCTTGTGCTCGCGCGATTTATCACGTTGCCCAATCATATCAATGCCTGTTGCCTTGCGAATGGCTGTTCTAAGATCCAGCTTGCCCAGCCAGGATGCCTGGCGGGCCGACGGGATTACGGTGACTACAGGCAAATAGCGGAGTCGCCAATCGGCAAGCTGCGGGCCCATCTTCTCTGCCAGAAGTTCGGTGACAAAAATGACTGCGTAGTCTTCACTGGCCCATTTGCTGAGAATCTTGTCCGCGCTTTCCGCGTCAACCGCTTCGGCGACCGACAATCCGAGCGCCCGGAAACCAGCAATACTGTCATGTTCACCGATTACGCCGACTTTCTGCTCCATAGCGGCCACCCTTTCTTATCTTTTTTGAAAATCGCGTCTCAGAGGGCGAATACGCTCACTTTTGAGCCCATCCACCAAAACAGA
>LFTF01000099.1:5620-16427 GCA_001512945.1 Clostridiales bacterium DTU023
AGACTGGCCCCGTAAAGCTGTTCACTCATCTTCCTGTGTTTGGCGCGAAGCAGTGTTTCAAAATTTGTGAGATCTCGCACCATCGCGAAATAGTCTGACAACCACGAATCTTTCAGCAAGCAAGTCATCTCAACGATCATTGCGTGAATATCGCGGTCAATCGAGCGATCAATCGAAGCCGTGTCATAATCTGCCTGGTATGCCTCACGTGCGCGATCGATAACAAAATCGGCCCATTCAGGCATTACTGCGTCTTTTTCACCACGCACAACAGAGTGCCATAAAATGTCTGGCTCCAACAGGGACGGTCTGCTCATCAACGACTCGAATGTCTTTTCATCCGGCTCGTCACCCAAAAGAGACACCTTGAGTGCTGTCTTTAGGTTATGCGCGTCATCTCGCAACAAGAGCACATGGAGGAAACCATCTTCCGGTGTCACCTCGCAGAACAATTCATAAAGCTGACGTCGTTCCGCATTGACCATCTCCGGAACCGTGTCCTCCTGTGGATACCCGTGTTCCATAAGAAGTCGCCTGACTTCGTCAACCGAAGTAACCGTATAGAGTCGATCGAACCCCGCCCGTCCAAGCAAAAACTTCTCCCGGTACCAGATTCGGCCCGACGCATGCCCCCACGAACCCGCTTTATCTTTTGCGGTCTCGGGCAACGGCAAACTAGATGGCTTTAAGATATTAGCCACCAAGCTCCTCCTTGGTCACACGTTCTTCCATGTGTTCAAGCACAATACGCGCAAGCTCTTGCCTGTGATCGCGCACCGTGAGATCGTATGTCAGGTTGTCACGTATCCGGCCATGCGTGATGACAACACCCCCGAGGAAATCCCCAGGTGTTTCATCAATCGAGAACCGGCCTTCAGGCAACACTTTAAGAAGATCATCCGCGAGTTCTGTCTGTTCAGCGGCCGAAAGTGTGATCACGCCGCCTTCTAGCCCGAGCTCACCGATCCACGACGCGTAGCGCCGGACGCGATCCTCAGGTGGTTGATTTTGCAACAATTCGAGCGCGCGATCAATCACCGAATCCGCAAGCTCCTGCTTGTTTTCCAGTTCGCGCTTCCGCCTATCGGCATCTGCCACACTCTGTCCTCTTTTTACAAGCAAGTTCGCGTCATGTTCGGCTCTCTCGACGGCCTCGGCGAGGATTGCCTCGCGTTGACATTCACCTTCTCCCAGCTCTTTCGAAACGAATGCGCGTGCCTCATCAGTGATAACGTCGACAGCGTCATCCGCATCCGCCAGGATGTGGTTTTTGATTCTTTCGATTCCTTCCACCTTCTCAGCGCTCCATTCTACTTTTCAAACCGGCAAGGCGATTACATAGCAATACTCAGCACTCCGAGAATAGTCGCAAGCAGCGCGAGAATGGCGTACGTTTCGACCATAACAGACAAAACTATCGCGTTACCGCTGGTTTGACCGTGTTTCGTGACAAGCGCCATACCGCCTTCCGCCACGTTTCCCTGGTGGAAAGCCGACAGAAGTCCGATAAAGGCGATCGGGAGCGAAGCGAGCAGAAACAACAGACCCTGTTGAAGGGAAATCGCTACGCTGCCGCCCAACATGCCCGAATGATTCATTATCATAAACCAGCCCAGAAGACCGTAAATTCCCTGGGTCCCCGGGAGCGCCTGCAGAATCAGAAGCTTACCGAACATGGTGGGATCTTCAACCATAATGCCCGTCGCGATCTGGCCTAATCTACCAACAACTTTGGCCGATCCATAGCCGGGCAAAGTGACCGCGAGCGCACCTGCCAGATAGACCAAAAGCGGACCAATGATGGATACCATATATTTCCTCCAAAATATCAACCACTACAGATTGATTCATTTATGCCGGGCTATGATAAGTCCGGTTTCTTAAAGAAGCCCTTAGTGCTTCTTGTTCACAACTATCCGATCAGCCAACTTGTTTTGGCGCCGGATCTTCTTTAATCGCCACATACGTTGTCTTGCGACGGAGAGGGTTCCAAAACGAACCACCACCGACAAAAAACTTGCCAAATAATTCTACATACTGCAATCGGCTCGTATGGACAAACGCGGACAGCGAGGAGAGCGCCAGATTGAGCGTGTGCCCCAATATCCCGATGACGGCAAAGACAATATAACCGATTACCGAGGGTCCAACGAGCATTCCGAGCATATTGACAACCGTCGCGATAACACTTGTCGCGAGTACGAGCGCGAGGATACGCGCGTAGGAGAGAATATCACTCAGATATGAGGTAATGCCATAAAGTGCGCCCAACCCTTTGATAAGGCGCTTAAAAGGATTCTTGATTCCATGACCGGCAAAAATGAGTCCAAACGCCGCACCCGCAATTGCCACCCACATGCCGACCGTCTTGAGCGTAGCCACTGTAGAGGCGTCGCCAGAGATTGCGCCTGAACCGAGTAGCAACCCCAGCCCCGGGATAATGAGATACCATGTTACCGAGTCGGCAAGTCCGCCGATCAGGTTGCCTTTCATTCTTTCGTTCCGGATATGGAGCCCAAGCCCGAAAAATAGATGAATCACCCCAAAGATCATGCTGAATAGGAGTAGCTTAACGGGGGAATCCATTGGATTGAACCAAAGAGCAGGAAATGTCACCTTCCCCATAGTCAAGGCCGTCACCATGTCTCCGAAAAAGCCGCCAAATATGAAGCCCCAGATCACGGCCGATATCCCCGAGATGAAAAGCATCATGCTCATCTGCCGGACTTTACCCTCGACTTTGCGGCCAAACAGCATGTATGCGGTTCCAAGCATCAGCAATGATCCGTAACCGACGTCACTCAGCATCATGCCGAACAGAATCATATAAAACGGTGCCATGATAGGCATCGGATCTGTTTCTTGGCTACTTGGCGCTCCGTACATCTCAAGAATGCCCTCAAATGCTCTGATAATTGGATTATTTTTGAGTTTGACGGGCGTCTCCTCGTCTTTTTCAGCTTTGCGGTATGACCACGCGATGTCGTGTTGAGCCGCAAGATCTCGGCCGATGCTCTCGGCTTGACTGTCAGGCACCCAGACATTGATAAAGAATGTATAACTGAGATCGGTCGTCTTTTCTTCCGCCATCGCCCTTTCAGAGCGAACCAGCAGATAATCGTGGTATGTCATCAGCCGGGCGCAGCGATCCGAGATCTCCTCTAACTTGCGGTTGATAATTTCAAACTCTTCCTTCTTGTTGTCGATATCTTCTTCCAGCGAAAGAATCGTCGCGTTCGGTGTTCCGGTGAAAGGGAGGTTTGGTATTTCATGAAAATCGCACGAGGCAAGCCTGGTTCGGACGCGAGGAAGCTGCTCATTAACTGTGACAATCGCGACTTTAGCGGGGAATACTCCCACCTCCTCCAGATGATACGTTGTCGCAAGCGGAAAACCGCGCAATAAGTCTGCCTCGAAGGAATCGAGTGCGACACCATCCATAAAAACGCCATAGATGATCGTCGTATGGGATGTTTTACGCACCGACAGGTCGAGCGGGATATCTCGCCATGAGACTAGTTGTCCGATCTGCTGTTCAAGCATCGCGATGGCGTGTTCACATGCCTCTTCTTCTATCACTAGCTCCTCATAACGGGCAACAAGCGCTCGAAGTTCCGTCTCTTCACTGTCCGTGAAAGTAAATTCTTCTTCTGATACTGTGAGTTTTTTTAGTGAAAGCTGTTTGGCAGCCGGAAATCGTTTTTGCAATCCCGCGATTGTACGATTAAGCCTGGATCGCATGTCAAGATTGTCGGCAAACGCCGCCCCATGCGCAATAGTTGAGTCTAATTCATAGTCCTCGACAATTTCGGCAGCTCCAGAGCGCATCAGTGCGTCAAGTACGTTTTCCCGATCCCCTCGCACACCTAGGATCGTCATTTTTCCCATTTTAACGATGCTCAAGGATAGAAACGATCCTTTCTGCAAGCATTTCGGCTGTTTTGGCCATGGTGTCTTCCGGGACACGGATAGGCGTGGCGTGGTGTGAAGAGGAATTACCTGAAACAAGATCGTGATATTGTTTTTCAGCCTGTTTCATTTTTTCCTGACGGATAGCACCGGCCTTCCGATACGCTCCGTCAATGAGTTCGCCAGCCTGCTGCCTTGCCATCTGACGCTGCAACTGAGCTTCTTCGCGCGCATTCTCGATGCGTGAAGCAGCTTCGGCTTCTGTATGTTTGATTTCTTCTAGAAAATCGCGATCTGCCACCCGACTTTCCTCCTGACCGATAGAGGCGCTATTTGCCTCTCAAAATAACGCGGAGCATACCAAAAAAATATGGCTCCAACGTGCACATAAACAAAGTTAGAGTAGCATAGTTGGCTTAAAAATAAAAGTAAAACGGTGGCGGAGTATTGCTTGCCGGTCTCTCAATCACCGTACAGATAACGGTCGAAATGATTGTCTTTAGACCAGATATATCTGCTGTAATCAGTAAGGAGCACGACATATCCTTCTTCTTCCGGATAGGCTCGCCAAACGAGCTCACCTTCGAGAAGATTCACGAATTCTCCGGGCGAACAATAAAGCGACGGTGTCTGCCCCAGCTCAAGCCGGAGTGGATCGCTCCCCTTGTCGTCGAAAAACAGCAACCCATCTTGTGACAGCTCCAGGCGGCCGAATCGTTTCACTGACTCGGGATCTGGCTCATTGCCGATATTCTCAAACAACTCAAGTCTGCACTGACTGTTAAGCAGATCTCCTTCCGCCAATGCCCTGACCAGTCGGTCCCGTTGCCACAACGCAAATTCCAAAGGGTGGTCAAACGGAGCCGGAGAACCAGGCGAAGCCCTGAAAAAACCTGTCGCGTCTATACGGAAGCTCTGTCCACAGGATGAACAGAATAGTCGGTTGCGGTGACTGCGCATATGAAGTGGTTGGTCGCACGATGGACACCAGTGACACACATAAGAGAGACCTTCCGCGCGGTGTCTGGACAGAAAATGTGCGGGGCGCTTGCGTTCCGTCTGCCATGTGTAGTCATCGACATTAAGCGTTTTGACGAGCCGGCGTTGAATATCGTCAACCGGCATGGATGTGGCCTCTTGCGCGGTAAATAGAAGATGTGTTTCTACCTCTATTTTGCCTGGCTGGAGCCCCTTGCCCCATCTCGGCCAACCAAGATAGGAACCACGGCAGACAACTGCCGCAACAGGCACTTTCAGATGCTTGATCAGCTTGGCAGTAGCCAAACCAAATGGTGTCAGCCCGCCCGCAATCGAACGTTGCGTCTCCGGATAAAGCGCGACTGAGTGACCATCGGCGATCGAGGTGATAATTTCTTTTGTTGTAGAAAAATTGACACGAAACGGTTTGATTTCAATTATGGAAAAATGCTTGACAATCGGACGCAATAATTTCGTATCCACAACCTCCTGCCCCGACACGAAACGGATTCGACGATCAGGCAAGGCAAGAGCGCAGTAAAGCGGGTCAGGATACGATGTATGGTTTCCCACAATGAAGATCGGGCCCTTTGTTTTCGCGATCCTCGGATCCCTCACAAATCGAATACGATAAAGTAACTTGAATATTATCCGAGCTAAAAATAGGAATAAACCGTAGACGAAAGGTTTTGGCGCAACAGTCTCGGGACGGCCGGCCGTTTTTTTTCGATCTTTTTCAGTCAATATGGCGCCCTCTTTTCATTTGTGCCACATTATTTTAACATCTTCGCGTTAAACTTTGGTAAGCAATTGGGAATCACAGCTACTTGTGACAAATTGAGTTGTAAGATAAACACTGCCGGCAAGTGAACCGGAGTGCGCGGGTGACCGTATCAGAGGCGAGTAATGGCAAGATATTGTTTTTATTGCGGACGTGAATTGGACGACTATGAAAAGTGCCGTTGCCGCGAGCGGTCGCGCGTTTCAGGCGAGGGCTATGACGATACCGCGGCCACCCCCCCACCGTCCCGTACAGACAGAGCATCCGATTCTCGGCGCACACAAACCAAACAAGCAACATCCGATCCAAACACTTCGTATGCTTGGAAACACCAAGAGGAACCAGCGTCTTCCAAAACAAAGACAAAAAAGCGCACAACATCTTCACGTGATAAATACAAGCGATCACCTGCAGACCGCGCCAAACAGGCTCAAAAATTCGGATCGTTTCTCACTTTTTTTGCCGCTCCCGCCGATTCAATGCAACGAGATCTCTCGCCCGACTGGAGCACATCCCATTCTTTGTGGTTTTCTTTGACGATCGCGCTCGCGGGTATTCACTACATGATGCTTAACCGGAGCCTGACAGCGATCATAACGGGACAAACAGCCAAATTGTCAACCGGCGCGATGTTGCTCTCATGGCTTACCGGAACCGGCCTGGTAGCGCTTATCCTTTTGCTCTATGCGCTGACGCTCTGGCTTCTCGCCCGATTCCTCTTTCGGCAGGGCCGCCTCCCCTTGCTTCATGCTCTGGCGGCCGGGAAAATAGCATGGAAATATCTCACGTTATTCTTGCTTCTGTCATTGCCATCACTCTTCACCGGCGGAGCCATCTATGGTCTGACACTTGCTTTGATGGGCCTTGTATTTGCCGTGATTGTGCATGCGAGGCAGGTCGCTTCATTAACCTATCTCAATGACAATAAAACCTGGCAACTTGCCTACCTTTCCATCATCTTCTTTGCCGGCATTTTCTCTGCCGTGACTTCGTTTGCGAGAATACTTAATATCATGAAATAGCCACGTATCGCTCCTTAATTAAATAACAACCTAAATCCAAGCAAGCAGCGAGCCGTAATCTGCTACAATTGTTGCGTTGATTGCATGGGGAGAGATTTTATAGGTAATGTTAATTAAGCTAAAAAAACAATTTCAATGGTTTATTGACTGGTATAAACGCGAATATATGATTGCCATTGTCGCAGTATCGGTCAATTACATTATTGCCATTGCGCCTCCCTGGTTTGCAGGTTACCTCGCCGACCGTATATTAAACCTTGATCTGACGGTGGAATCACTTGTGCTTTTCGTCGTGTTCCTACTCGCTCTTACAGCGTTCTCTTACGCGACAGGGTATCTGTGGTCGTACTACCTTGTTAAGGCCTATGACGTTTCCGAACTGATGGCCAGGCAGCGAACAGTCTCGAAAATACTCAGGCAGAACGCGCCATTTTTCCTGTCACAATCGACAGGCAGTCTGATGGGTAAATCAACGAATGATGTTGGCGCGATCGCGGATATGACCGGATTTGGTGTCATGATGTTGTTTGACTCAACACTTTACCAAATCGCGATTATTGCTGTCATGGCACTCAGCGGATCTTGGCAGCTAACACTTCTGACCGTCATCCCCTACCCGCTGTTGATCTTATTTTCGAGAAAAATTGGCAATCACTTGTATTCAGAATATGATCTCGCGCAACAAGCATTCGATGAGATCAATGACCGTGTTCTTGAAAATATTCAGGGCATCCGGGTAGTCCGGGCATTTGTGATGGAAGAACAAGAACAGAATACGTTCGCGGAACGTTCTGAAAACCTCTTCCGTCAAAACATGAGAGTGGCGCGCCTTGACGCTCTTTTCATGCCGGCCTCGCGACTCGTACAGGGGATATCTTTTGTGATCGCACTCGTGATCGGAGCAAACCTTATCAGCACGAATGCCATCACAATCGGCCAACTTATGGCTCATGTCTTCTATCTCGGAATGCTGGCCTGGCCCATGATCGCGATGGGTGAATTCATCAATATTTCTCAACAGGCGACAGCTTCGATGGACCGTATCGAAGAGATCTGGGACTGGCGAGAGGAAATCGTTGACCCGCCCGACGCAATTCAATGTCAGTCGATCGGTGATATTGAATTCGATCACTTCTCCTTCACGTGGCCGGGGCAAAAAGAGCCTGTCCTTAAAGACCTTTCATTTACAATTCATGAAGGCATGACACTTGGTGTAGTCGGGCGTGTCGGTGCCGGCAAAACAGCTCTGCTCAAACAGATCATGCGTTTTTATCCGCAGGAATCCGACATACCCGCTCAACCGTCGGATACGTCGCTGCCTCCAGCACCCAAACGCCTTCGCGTCAATAACCTTCCCATCCGCCTTTTCGACCGGCGGAGTTTAAGACGGCATATCGGGTATGTGCCTCAGGAGAGCATTCTCTTCTCCCTCACTGTGCGGGAGAATATCCTGATGGGCGCACGCGCGCAAAAAGATGACTGGCCTCTAGGCGAGAACGATCAAGAACGTGAAGTGCAATTCTGGAAGAGCCCGTACCGCGAAATTGTTAACCGAGTAAAAGAGCAAGAGAAAATGCCGCCGGCACTGCCATCCGTTTCGGATCAAACACTAGAGCGGATGATTCGCATCGCTGATTTTACGAAGGACGTTGAAATTTTACCTAAGGGACTTGAGACGCTGACCGGCGAACAGGGCATCGCCCTTTCAGGAGGTCAAAAGCAGCGCATTTCGATCGCGCGAGCGCTGCTCGCCAATCCCGAAGTCCTGATCCTTGACGACTGTCTCTCGGCGGTCGACGCGATGACGGAGAAAAATGTCTTGCAATCACTCCGAGAAGAACGCAAAGGCAGGACAACGCTCGTTAGTTCACACCGCCTTTCAGCCGTCCGCGACGCCGATCTGATCCTGGTACTTGAAAATGGCGCGATCGCCGCACAAGGCACCCACAAGGACTTGATCGAGCAAGGCGGTTGGTATGCCGAACAATTCGAACTGCAGCAGCTGGAAGAAGAAACAAAAACTCAGCACGAGGAGGTTCGGTGATGGACGATCAAAACCACGATAAGAAATCCCGCTCCGGTTTGATGCGCCTAGTCCGCTATGCTCATTTCGCTGTTCGGCCTCTATCCTTAGGTTTTGTGCTAACGATGCTGACGGTAGGACTCGACCTGGCCGGCCCTTATCTGATCTCCCGGATGCTTGACCGCGAGATTATCGTTGGGGTCGGTATCCGTGACACACAAATATTCGTGACAATGATCCTGCTCTATGCGACAACCGTATTGCTGTCTCTCATCGCGCGGTACGGGGGAAATGTCTCAAATCAGACAGCTGCCAACCGTATTTCTGTTGTGATGCAGCGCGAGATTTTCGGTCATGTCCAGAAAATGCCTGTCTCGTACTTTGACACGCTCGCGGCTGGTTCCGTTGTCTCACGGGTCACAAACGATACAAAAGCGGTTCGGGTATTCTTCACCACGGTGCTGTCGCAACTCCTAATGGCGTTGATGTTCGCCTTGGGTATTTTATTTGGTCTCCTCAGCATCGACTGGCGATTGTTCTTGATTGCCTCAATTTCATTTCCCGTGCTCTTTTTCCTGTTCCGCGATTTCCAACGCAAATCACTCAACTACAGCAGAAGATACAGAAAAGGAATCAGCAAACTCAATGCCAGCATGAACGAGAATATTCAAGGCATTGAGGTAATCCAGGCGTTCAGCCGTGAGCGTGATATATATGACTCGTACAGCAACATCAACGATACCGTATTCCGTAACGGGCTTGGTATGACACGGCTGCACTCTTATAGCGGAGGCAACGCGACTGAAACACTCAATTACGTCATACTCGCGATTGCGCTTCTGTATTTTGGAATTAGCAATATCACAGGCACTAATGTTGTGCCGATCGGGCATCTCTATCTCTTCATCGACTATATGATCCGGTTTTTTGGTCAGATGAACCGGGCGATGCAGAATCTGGGCAACCTTGAACGCGCCCGAGGAGCCGCGGACCACATCTTCGAACTGCTGGACCAGGAAGCGCTTTCTGATGAAGGGCAAGTGTTGGATCGAGTCGAAGGCGACGTCGCGTTCGAGCATGTAACGTTTGCATATAAAAAGGATGAGACGGTGCTTAAGGACGTCAGCTTTTCCATTCCCCGAGGTTTGACAGCAGCCTTTGTCGGCCAGACGGGAGCCGGCAAGTCTACCATCATGAATCTCCTCTTCTCATTCTACGAACCGGGCGAGGGACGTGTCCTGATCGATGGCAATGACCTCAAGACATTAAATAAAAGGGCCGTTAGACAGCATATGGCGATTGTTACACAAGAACCATTCCTCTTTACCGGAACCATTGAATCGAACATCACACTAAACCGCCACGATCTTGGCCCGGAAGCCGCACAGACCGCTTTAATCGAAGTCGGCGGAGGAACGTTCCTTGCCGGTCTCGACGAAGGTATCAAGACACAGGTACGTGAACGCGGCAAGGAGTTTTCTGCCGGAGAGCGTCAACTTATCTCTTTTGCGCGGGCACTGGCACAGGATCCGACTGTCCTCATTCTCGATGAGGCAACCTCACACATCGATACAGAGACCGAACAGATTATCCAAAAAGGGGTCGAACGCCTATCAAAAGGCAGAACAACGCTGATCATCGCGCACCGGTTGTCGACCATCCGAGATGCAAATAAAATCTACGTGCTAGATCAGGGAAAAATCGTCGAACAAGGCAATCACGCCGAATTGATGGCGGAAAGTGGTATCTTTGCCAATATGGTCGAGATGCAGACACGGCAGAACCTGCATCGGCCATAAAGGTATAAAAATGAACCCGCAACAACCTACTGAAAAAATGCCTAAATCTCCGGAAGAAAGAAAGCGTCACAAACGGTCTGCGCTGTTAGTAATCGCCGTTTTCCTTCTGTTTATTGCAGAGTTGTTCGGGTCTGCCTGCTTCTTTTCATCTGTCTTTGGGATCCCATGTGCCGGTTGCGGGAGTACGCGTGCTTTCACTCTTCTATTAGAAGGAAATTTCAAAGAAGCGCTCCGAATGCATCCACTAATACTCGTCAGTCTGACTATTCTGATCGCCGTTCCCACTTACGGGCTA
>LFTF01000099.1:16569-33633 GCA_001512945.1 Clostridiales bacterium DTU023
CGTCCCTCATAGAGCGCGTTCAACCGCGACTGAACATCGTACTGCACCATAAATAATCCTATGCCCAGAAAAATGGTCAGAAGAATCCATACCAAAAATTTGCTTTCTGAATAAAACCCTCTTCTTCGGTCAACTTCCATCATGGCTTTATCAACCTGTGACATCCAGATGATCGTGAATACGCCACATGTGATAAGACCAAGAATGGGGTAAAGCGAATTGGTCGCTTCATTATCGCCAAGAACAGCATTGATCTCCTCAGAAATCGAGTACATCCAGATTATCCCGTAAATACCACATGTCACTATCGTGAGAAGAATGACCATACCCGGGGATCTGATCTGTCCGCGGAATCCTGTCAGCGGTCTTTGCTGCTGATACGGCGGCTGCTGGTACGGGGGTGGTTGCTGGTACGGGGGTGGTTGCTGGTACGGGGGTGGTTGCTGGTACGGAGGCTGCTGATTCGGAACTGCTCCCACCGGCGGCTGTTGCGCAGCTTGTAGGATGGGAGCGCCGCACAAGGTGCAATAGGCTGCATTGTCAGGCACGCTGTGGCCATTGGGGCATGTTTTCATAGGTAACACCTCTCTTCATTGGTCTTGGCTTATCTGGCGGTTTATCTTTCTAATGTCACATCATAACATCGACATGGAGTCCGGTGTGATAAAATAGGCATGCTCCGAATAATGAGCACAACACTCTGACGAAAACAATCTTAGCTGAAAATTAACCCTGTGAAAGGGTCTTGGAAAAGATGAACGACGGCAACCGACACCAAAATCAACACGGCAAGCGACAGGGCGGCGCAACGGACAGACCGTCGCCCCAGGTTCGGCGCGCGCGCCCCAACGGACAACCTGATTCGACCCAGGTGACGCGCCGCGTAACCGGTGGCGAACGAAAACTCAAATCCGATTCCTCACACACGACCCGCCGGCCACAGCAGATCCCTCAAATCGCGCACGCCTTGCCTGAGGATATCCGCAACAGCCGCAAGTATAAGGCAAGCAAGCGAGATCTCCGTAAACGTGTTAAAGGTCGCCCCACGCGCAGCATGTCTGTGGTATCCGTCCCCATGGCACTTTGGTCAGGTATCCGCAAAGCACTTCTTGTCTTACTGATCATTGTAGTCGCCGCCGGTGCGTTATTTGGGGGAGCTGGACTCGGTGTGCTTTCCGGATATATATCGACAGCCCAGCCTCTGGAAATTGCTGATGTCAAAAAGACTTATGAAGCTACCAATATTTATGACCGGAACGGCAAAGAAGCCGCCGTATTGACAGGCTCACAAAATATTTTGCGTGAGTATGTTCCTATTTCCGTGGTTAAACCAACCTATATTGACGATGCGTTTATCGCGATTGAAGATGAACGGTTTGAGACACACCACGGGATCGACCCCAAACGAATTGCCAGCGCCGTAGGTAACGTTTTCATCCAATTTGGTTCGGAAACACATGGTGCCTCCACGATCACTCAGCAAGTAGTCAAAATGATGTCTGGTGCTGATGTGCGCTCGGCCCAAAGAAAAATCCAGGAATGGGAACGCGCAATCGACCTTGAGAAACGATTGTCAAAAGACGAAATCATGGAACTTTTCGTCAACATGGTGCCAATGGGGGGACAATACGTCGGCGTCCAGTCTGCGGCCAAAGTCTATTTCGGTAAGGAAATCTCCAAGCTCGATCTGGCTGAATGCGCTTTTCTAGCGGGTATTCCCAATCTCCCCTCTATTTATAATCCGACCACTGAGTACGGTAAACGCAACGCGCTTAGGCGGATGAGAATCACATTGGCAAAGATGCTTGAGCTGGGAAAAATCACAGAAGCCGAATACCAGGAAGCCCTTAATCGCGAACTCGTTTTCATAACCACAGAGCAAGATAGCGGCACTTCCTCAATAAATTCCTATTTTGTTGATGCCGTTATTAATGAGGTGATCGAGCAGTTGATCACGCAGCGCGGTTATTCGAGACAGCTGGCAAACGTCGCGGTATTCCAACACGGGTTAACAATCGAGACGACTATGGATCCCGATATCCAGCGCTTGGCTGAAGAGAGTTTCAAAAAGAAAGAACTTTTCTCCTCCAATTACGATGGCTTGCCCGACAGCCCACAAGTGCCACAGGCCGGTATCACGATTATCTCAAACGATCCCGATTCTCTGGGTCAAATTGTGGCCCTTGTCGGAGGCTTCGGCGATAAAAAAACAAATCTTGGATTTAACCGTGCCACGCAAGCCTACAGGCAACCGGGTTCATCAATCAAGCCTATCCTTGTCTACGCGCCCGCTATCGATACAGGTGTAGTAACAGCTGCTTCAGTTCTAATTGACGAGGAAAAGCATTTGGATCCCAGAAACCCTGACCGTGCCTGGCCTCAGAATTCGGACAGACGCTACGAAGGCCCTGTTACCGTCCGCCACGCGTTGCGCCATTCGCTCAACACAACAGCCGTAGAAGTGTATACAGAATTATTGACACCATCGATCGGGTTATCGTACCTGCAACGTATGGGAGTTGACCGTATAAATGAGCAACAACCGGCGGGCGCTATCGGAGCCTTCACTTATGGGATGACAACCATCGAAATGGCCGGTGCTTTCTCTGCGCTAGCAAATCACGGTATTTTTACAAAGCCGTATCTTTTCACGCGAGTGTTGGACGCTGAGGGCAATGTCCTCCTCGAATACAAACCTCATTTCGAACAGGTTTTCTCACGTGAAACCGCCGATATCATGACAAATCTCCTCGTGGATACACTCAGAAACGCGCCATGGATCAGACCGTATTCAAGCATAGGCAAGCAACCCGCCGCAGGTAAGACAGGAACGTCAGACGAGCGCAACGACCGCTGGTTCTGCGGATATACGCCATACTACACCGCCGCCGTCTGGTACGGATTCGACAATGCGAACGGACGTCGCATGGAGATCAGCCGGGCTGACACACCGAGCCCCATCAGAATATGGGCCGATATCATGACCAATATTCACGAAGAGCTAGAAATCCAAAATTTCACAATGTCAGAAAATGTTGTGTCACGCAAGGTTTGCGCTGAGTCAGGCATGCTCCCCACTCAATGGTGCCCGAATACCATCACTGAATTTTTCGACTCGACAAAGAAACTGACATTCCCACAAATTCCCTGCACACTTCACGATGAGGAGACAGTTGAGCAACCTGAGACGAAACCCTCAGAAACGGAACCAACCGGTCCCGAAATTATCGTTCCGCCAGAGGGAACCACACAAGATCCTCCCGCCCCTCCATACGATCCTTAAGACAAGTCGTCAAGCGCAGTCTCTTTTTCGCCTGACGGCCAGGGGCGACACCATCTCTCCCTGAGCCGCTTGGTGTGGTTCTTTTTTTTATGAGATAATACAAAAGACACGTTTAGGAGATCGCTGAGCTGTGCCAGGAATTTTTCCCTAACAGATAGCGACCAATGATTAGGAGGATTCATGGCAGAGCAGCACAATTTTGAGCACTATCAAAAAGCAGCAGATTGGTTAAAGGAACGGACAGCCGTCCGTCCTGAATTCGCTGTTATTCTTGGCTCATCCCTCGGTGCAATTACCGAACGAATGACCGATACCGAGATTTTCGATTATTCCGACATACCGGGCTTTTTGCTCCCGACAAACCCTTCCCACGCGGGTAAACTTGTTTTTGGGAAGATGGGCGAACGTCCGACCGTTATTATGTCGGGTCGTTTTCATTTTTATGAGGGATATTCACATCAGGTGCTGGCGCTTCCCGTGCGCGTGCTTTCACTTCTGGGAGTCAAGACCTTGATCGTCACAAATGCCGCCGGCGGAGTTAATCTCGATTATCAAGTCGGCGACATTATGGTGATGTCGGACCATCTCAACATGGTGGGCGTTAGCCCCATGACAGGTCCAAACATTGCAGCGTTCGGACAACGGTTTTACGATGTAAGCAAATTGTACACACCCTTTTTAAGACAACTTGCCCATGAAACGGCCGCTACGCTGACCCCTCCGCTTACGCTTAGGGAAGGCGTCTACTATTATTGCACCGGTCCTCATTTTGAAACACCAGCGGAAATCCGGGCGATCCGAATACTTGGCGGGGATGCCGTCGGCATGTCAACCGTGTCGGAGACGCTGACAGCCGGACACTGCGGGATGGAGGTCCTGGGATTCTCTCTGATCACTAACATGGCAGCCGGCGTGCTCGACCAACCACTCTCCGACGAAGAGGTCGGCATCGCGGCCCGAGCAGCAGCAGACACGATGGGAGCACTCATCGAAGGCATTATCGCCCGGAAAGGATAGACATGTTATTTCATGACATCGCACTGATTGATAAAGACGGCATTACACGAGAACATCGAAATGTCCGTGTTGAAGATGCCCTGATCACCTCAATTGAACCCTGCGCGACCACACTCGATGAAGCGCAGGCGCAGGAAATTGAGGTCTACGACGGCCGCGGTAAGCTCATTATCCCCGGATTTTTTAACAATCACTCACATGTTCCCATGACACTAACGCGCGGATATGGGGAAGGCTTGTCCCTGTATGACTGGCTCTACAAGCGAATATTTCCATTCGAAGCGCTGCTCACAGAAGAAGATATGTATTGGGGAGCAATGCTCGGGATTGCGGAGATGTTAAGTGGCGGCACAGTGTCATTCACCGATATGTATATGCGAATCCAAGGCATTTACCGTGCCGTCATGGAAGCAGGTATAAAGGCCAGTCTGGCAAACGGACTGACAGGAGATGCCTCGACGAAACTCGAACAAACAGTATGGTACCGGGAAACAGAGACATTGCGCCGCGACGCGGAAACGTCCGATGGCCGCGTCATCGCCAACGCATCTCTTCATGCGCAATACACGAGCGCGCCTGAGCTCGTCCGGCAGATTGCCGAATACGCGAAGGACAAACAGCTTCGGATGCACGTTCACCTTTCGGAAACAATAGGTGAGCATGAGGAGTGCAAAGAAAAATACGGAAAAACCCCCGCGCGCTATTTCACCGATCTTGGTCTGTTTGACGTTCCGACATCCGCTGCGCACGCCATTTTTATCGAAGGAGAAGATTATGATTTGCTCCGGGATAAGAAAGTCACGCTGTGCCATAATCCGTCGTCCAACTTGAAAATTGGAAGCGGTCTCGCAGATGTCAAGAAATGGCGTGATCACGGTATTCGAGTGACCATCGGGACGGACGGTGCGGGAAGCAACAACAACCTCGACATGATCGAAGAGGTCACGCTCGCTTCTTATCTAGCTAAGGGCATCCACCGAGACCCCTTGCTCTTCTCGACCGGTGAACTTCTGACGTTCGCCACGCGCAACGGCGCGCTGGCTCAGGGAAGAGAAGATACGGGATTACTTGAACCCGGTTACCGTGCCGACCTCGCTGTCGTCGATATGACGTCCCTCCACTTCCAACCTCTCTACGACATCGGTACGAGCTTATTCACCAATGCCAATGCGTCAGACGTTGTGCTTACCATGGTTGACGGGCGCATACTGTACAAGGATGGCCAGTTTACGACCATTGATATTGAGAAGGTGCTGTGGAACGTGTACCGCATACGCGACAGAAATCTCGCAACATTGGCAGAGTGATCGTCCCATATATTGATATATCTTGAAAAGTTGATAGGGATCCGGAGCGGATCCCTATCGAGGAGACGTATGAAGAGGTGTCTTCTGTAGCTCATCGCTACGATGACAATATAACCCCTACTTATTGAATCGAAACATCATGAATTTGAACAATTACTACAATCGCGTGATTTTGCGGAAACAAAAGTCACTTTTCAACCGCTTTATCACTATTTCTCTGATACTGTTCGCAGTTCTGCTGATCACCTTGCCCATCACAGGGTGCCGCTTTTTTAATCGCAATCATGTCATTTCTCCCTCGGATACCCTGTCACTTACGGCAATCAAGACACAAAAAGCCGACCAAACACTGCTTGCCATCCCAATCGATCGACCTTTATCAGAATCTGAAGCAGTCGCCATGGCCGAGCGCCTGATAATTCCGTTAGAATCATATGATGTGCTCAGACCGGGAGGCGCGGCAGATCTTTTACAGCTTGAAAAGGTAGTCATCGAACGTGTCGTCGACGGAGATACCTTGATCGTCCGCTGGCAAGACAAGTCCACACGTCTTCGCATGATCGGAATCGACGCGCCTGAATCTTACTCGCACCACGACGACGCGTTGAGAACACACAAAGGTGAATCGGTCTCCCGAATTGTCAATGCTTGGCTGGACGGCCGGGAGGTCTACCTGCAATTTGATGTATCGCAGTTTGATCCCTATGATCGTCTGCTCGCTTACGTTTGGCTTGACAGTCACACAATGGTCAACGAAGTACTCGTGCGTGAGGGGCTTACAGAGGAACATCGCTATAAACCGACAACGCACTTTAATGATTACTTCGCGACGCTCGAGAAAAAGGCAAAAGACGAGAACCGGGGTATCTGGAGTAACGGAAAACCATAAGCCGCGTTCACTGGTTCATAATTAAAGCAAAAGGAGGATCACACAATGAAATCAAAAACTATCTATCTCGCAGGCGGATGCTTCTGGGGTGTTGAGCGCTATTTCCAGCTCCTCCCCGAAGGCATTCTTGAGACCGAATCAGGTTATGCGAACGGTACGACGGACAATCCTTCTTACGAGGAGGTTTGTCGCGGTGACACAGGATTTGCCGAGACGGTACGAGTCGTCTACGATGCCGACACATTGTCGCTCACCTCGATTCTCGCCCATTTCTTCCGGATCATTAATCCCACGACAAGAGACCGTCAGGGCAATGACTATGGCACACAATATCGGCCAGGTGTTTTTTACACAGATACAGACGATTTTGCAACGATCTGCGATTACATCGACGCCCGACGCAAGGATTACACCCGACCCATTGTGGTTGAAGTCCTTGAACTGCAAAACTTCTATCCCGCTGAAGACGGGCACCAGAATTACCTGTTGAAAAGACCTTCAGGATACTGCCATGTGGATCTCAGTCAGGTCGGCACGGCTCTGCGCCCGGAAGAACTACCCGAGGCAGTTGAGGAACCGATCAATTCGGGAGAGATCCTTGACCCGCATGCGATTGAACCCGAGCAAACAAATAGTAAAAATCACGCCTCGTATACTCGTCCCGACAAGGCCGAACTGCGCGAACGATTGACAGAATTGCAGTACAAGGTGACGCAGGAGAATGCCACTGAACGACCATTCTCGAATGAGTTTGACAATCTTTTTGAACCAGGCCTCTACGTCGATATTGTGAGCGGTGAACCGCTCTTCAGTTCTCGCGATAAATACGATGCCGGCTGTGGGTGGCCCGCTTTTACTCGCCCAGTGGCAAAAGGCATGGTCCGATACCACGACGACACAAGTTTGTGGCGAAAACGCGTAGAAGTTCGAAGCGCGAGCGCAGATTCACATCTTGGACACGTTTTTGAGGACGGCCCTCAGGAGTCAGGCGGACAACGCTACTGCATTAACAGCGCGGCGTTGCGTTTCATTCCGCTGTCAAAAATGGAAGAAGAGGGATACGCGGACTGGATCCCCGAAGTAGTCGGAACTGCTCTGTAATGAAACGCATATGAGAGCAGCCCGTAACGCGTCTCAAAGTTCAGATATGATACACTGGTAAGTGCCTGTCAGCGTCTTTACATGAAGGTGGGCAGGCTCGGTAGGTTAATGCCGTATCTGAGCCGCAACTGAACGCGGGGCCCGTGCGATGTAGCCCTGTGAACCCCGTCAGATCCGGAAGGAAGCAGCGGTAAGCGGATCCCTACAGGCGCCGCGGGGAAACCTGATTCGGTTGCGGCTTAAATACGGTATTATTTTGGAGAAATGATGATATGAGGTATAACCATGGCAGAACAGGATAGGCTTGCTCTCTACCGATTGTGGCGACCACAAACGTTTTCTGAAATGGTAGCTCAGGAACAAGTTGTTTATCCGCTTCGCCAGAGCGTCATCAGTGAGACTTTTTCGCACGCGCTCCTTTTTTCGGGGACACGCGGGACAGGTAAGACGTCTCTTGCCAAAATTTTTGCCAAAGCCATCAACTGCCTTAATCCCAACAATGGGGATCCGTGCAACCAATGTGAGATATGCCAAGCCGCCAATGACGGTTCGCTGATGGACATCAACGAGATTGACGCGGCCTCACATAACAGTGTTGACGATATCAGAAGACTGACAGATGAGATCGTTTTTACACCGATCCGCGCGCGCTACAAAGTTTACATTATCGATGAAGTCCATATGCTGTCGCCAGGCGCATTTAACGCGCTCTTAAAGACACTCGAGGAACCACCGGCACACGCAGTTTTCATAATGGCCACCACGGAGCCTCACCGAATCCCTGCGACCATCATCTCGCGCAGTCAGCATTTCCGGTTCCGTCGCATCCCCAATGAAGAAATTATAAGACGCATGCAGGATATCGCTAAGAGCATCGATCTCACCGTTGATGAAGACGCGCTCGAAGTGATTGCATTGCTATCAGGCGGCGCGTTGCGCGATGCCATCAGCCTGCTCGATCAGACTCGACAGCTTCAGACAAAATCGGTAAGCCGCGACGATGTGCTAGCGCTCGCAGGGCGTGTGCCCGACCAATTTTTGTCCGAAACGGCCGTCGCTATTCTCTGCCAACAGTCTGAAACGCTTTTGTCAAACATCCAGGAACTCGCCATGTCAGGGCGAGACCTCACGCGTTTTGTCACAGATCTCGGCGGCTACTTCCGAAATTTGCTGGTCTGCAGTGTGTCAGCAAACCCTGAACGTCTGATCCAGATGCGTGGCGAAGATATACGTTACATGACGACTATTGCCAAGACAACATCACCTGGTATTCTTTCAGATTTAATCGCGGGACTGGCCGGGTTACTTGTCACACTTCGCTTCTCCCCCGACCTTCGGACAACACTAGAAATCGGCTTGATTCAGCTGTCTACGCAGTGGGGACGAGCACATCCAAACGCCAACGAACAATCGCTTCCGGTTGAAAAAATGAAACTAGGATCAATCGTAGAGATAAAAGATCCACTCCCCGTAGAGCTTACGGATACGGCCACACCAACTGTTATCGCAAATGATCATGCTATTGATCCCACTCCCGCCGAAGATGAGGAACCTATTCCTGTCCCTGACGAACTTATCCCGCCAGAAGTAAAGGTTGATAAAATTCCCACAGAGACACAAGTTTCGCCGCCAGAGATAGTCGTCTCCGTCGCCCAAAGCACTCAAGATGTTGAAGGCGAATTAACGAAGACACCCTGTGCCCTGCCGGGCGCAGGCATGATCAAGACAAATGATGGCGAAGAGTCTCTGCTCACTGTCTGGCGCGACGTACTCGATCTAGTGCAAAAAGAACACCGTATCGATATTTCGCTGTGTGCGCGTCCCGCACGTGTTTTGTTTGAAGAGGATGTTTTTGAAATTCATTTCGACCATAGCCTCATCGGTCAACACACGTGCTTGAACAAAAAGGAAAGCATTGAACTGATCACGCAGTTATTGACGCAACGCACAGGTCGCCATTACCCTGTACAAATAGTACTCGATGAATCACTCGATAAAGCGATCGGGGCAACGGCTGAGTGGCCATGGCTCGCTCAGGCTCGTGACAAAGCCCTAAAAGAAGACATTCCCTCGCCCGATGAGAGGGCATAAATTGAATAACGGAGGACCATATGGCTAGAGGAAGACGTGGAGGTTTCCAGCAAGGCGGCATGTCCGGCGGCGGCAACCAGATGAACCAATTAATGAAGCAAGCTCAAAAGATGCAAGAGGATATCGCGATCGCCCAGGAAGAAGTTGACGCTATGAAGGCTGAAGCCACTTCAGGCGGCGGTGTTGTGCGTGTTGTCATCGGATCCGGACACCTGATCGAAGAACTCGAGATCAATCCGGATGTCGTCGATCCCGACGATGTCGAAATGTTGCAAGATCTGGTCACCGCTGCGGTCAATGACGCGGCGCGTCAGCTTGATGAAATGAGTGAAGCGCGTATGGCACAGGTCACAGGCGGCGGTCTGGGATTGCCGGGATTCTGATCATGGCGTATCGCTTCTCGCCCGCTATCGCGAAACTCATCAATGCGCTGGGCAAGCTGCCCGGCATCGGACAAAAGACAGCGCAACGGCTTGCTTTCCATATTCTCGACGAATCACGCGAGGACGCTTTGGCCCTTGCAGATGCGATCCGTGAAGCCTGTGCGTCCGTTACACTCTGCTCAGAATGTTGTAATCTGACCGAGGATGACCCTTGTGATATTTGTCAGTCCAGAACACGCGACCGCACCAGGATTTGCATTGTTGAAAACCCGCGCGATGTTGCGGCTATGGAGCGCATCCACGACTACCGAGGTCTCTACCATGTCCTGCACGGAGTTATCTCCCCGATGCATGACATCGGCCCTGAAGATATCAAGCTGAGAGAATTATTTCAAAGGCTTCAAACTCATGATGAGATCGAGGAGATCATCCTCGCAACCAATCCTACGATCGAAGGCGAAGCGACCGCGCTTTATGTCGCGCGACTTTTGAAACCTTCAGGAATCCGGACCACACGTATCGCTCACGGCATTCCCATGGGAGCTGCATTGGAATACGCTGACGAGGTCACGCTCGCGCGAGCGTTCCAGAATAGGCAAGAAATCTGATGTGCTCGCTTCACAATAACTTGACACTCATTATGAAACGTGGTAGATTATTTAAGCGTTTCGAATTACTGCTCGTGTGGCGGAATCGGCAGACGCAGCGGACTTAAAATCCGCAGGATTCAAATCCATGCCGGTTCGAGTCCGGCCACGAGCACCAAATCAAAACGATGAACACCGCGGAGTGGAGCAGCTGGTAGCTTGTCGGGCTCATAACCCGAAGGTCGCAGGTTCGAATCCTGCCTCCGCAACCATACTATCTCCGACCTTTTGAGGTCGGGATAAGCCGGACTCACCGAGTTCGGCTTTTATTTTTATGAGAACATTTTCCTTGGAAACGATGATCTCATCAACTACACTCTGGATCGCTTTTTTCTGCAATTCCGTATCATCACCTGACATTTGTTCGATGACAGCATCGAGGGCTTTTTTGACGATCTTTGCATGATACTCAGGAACAGTCCTTGGGGTAATGCGCTCTAACCAGTCTTCCGCTTCTGCGATCTCGCGCTCCACTTGCAAGAGGCGTTCCTCAACGGTTCTGCTATAACCCATTTTGGCAAGAGAATCTGTTAAGTTTGACGCTTGTGTTTTTAATCCTGCAAGTATTTTTTCCCATCGCCGTATTTCTTGATTCTGCTCGGACATAATTTCTTTAATACGCTGATTGGCAACATTAGCCATCTCTTGGCAGTCGAACTTCTCACACATCTTCTTCACAGCTTCAACAACTTGTGGTTCTATCCAATCTTGCCGGATCGATTTATTCTTGCATCCATTGTGTTTTTTACGGCCAGAACATGCATAGTACACAGTTTCATAACCTCTTGTGTTGCGGGATGGTTGACCGCACATTGCGCTTCCACATTCTTCGCAGAAGATCTTGCCCGTCAAAAGATAAACGCGCTTCGCTCTTGTTTTCCCTACTTTTTTTTTATTCTGATCCATTTTGAGTGCCACTCTCCTCCATGTGCTCTCGTCAATGATCCGAGGTAACATATTGTCAATACGGATCACATCTTGTGGATTGACTGATTTTTTCCCTTTACGTTTCCCATATTTATTGTACTGGTTCTGGTTATGAACATATACGCCGCGATATTTTTCATTTCTCAATATCCCGTGGATCGAAGAAACATTAAACGTTTTGCCCCTTCTGGTCTGATACCCGGAGAGATTTAAATGATCTGCAAGTTGTCTCATGGAATATTTGCCGGATGCGTACATAGCGAATATCTCTTTTACCATCGGCGCTGTTTCATAGTCGATCTCATATTTTTTATTTACAATTTTGAAGCCGATTGGACAAACACCGCCTAAGAAATTGCCCTGCTCGACATTCTTTCTCATGGTTTTTCTGACTTCACGACTAAGATTTTGGCTGTATTGTTGTGCCATGAGCGCCATCATGCTATTCAAGAATTCGCCCTGTACACCATCATTAATACCTGACTCAACAAAAGCCATGACAACATCATGTTCTTCAAGATGATGCTTTACGTTTTCGTAATCGCGCACATTGCGAAATGCCCGGTCCACCTTATGGGCAACGACAATTTGGAAGCACTTCTGTTCCGCGTCCTCAATGAGTCGTTGTAAAGCGGGTCGCTTCAAAGCTGATGTACCTGATATCCCAAAATCAGCGTAATGGTCGTAAACGGTCCACCCTTGTTGTTCACAATAACGCTCGCAGGCTTCGATTTGCGCTTCAATGGAGAGCTCGGACTGTCTGTCTGTGCTAACTCTTCCGTATATGGCCGCCATGACGTTCAACAGCAATACCTCCTGGCTTTGACTGATTCTATTGCTAATTCGCCAAACTATGTTCTCTATATAAGGTAACTTGTGAAGGAACAACGCTGGGTCCCTGTTTGCTATCCAGGTGCCTCAGACAGTGCTCAAACAACTCATCGGCTCTTTCTTGCGGGGATTTAGGACCAAGACAGTAATTTGTTCTCTGCCTATAGAAGCCTCCATCAACAAGTATCGCAGTTTTCACGTAATCCTCCAAAAAAAAAGCTCTTGGGCTCGGAACATCCCTTATGCTGGGAGACGTACTGCCAAGAGCTGATTAACTTACAACTTGCGTTGCACTCTGATCGTCGTCGAGCTCTTCGCCGCTGTGTGCGGCTATTTGTGCATTGGTGGCGCTTACTTCTTGCGGTGATAACGGCATAATTTTAGGTTCGCGGTCGTACTTGCCGGAAGCATGCAAGTCTTCAGCCAACTATCAGTCAGAGGCGTTTTCTCTTGATAATTTCAGTAACCTCGCCTGTATAATCCTCAAGCACTTCAAATCTTCCACCCTCTGATGAGTTGTCAAGAGGACGTGGGTTGACTAAGTCGTAGATATAATCTTCATCGCTATCGTCAACAACTTTGGGATACCCATATTGGTCTCTAACGATGTTATACTCTTTTCCATCCGTTAATGCGTCGACACCAAAAGATTCACCAATATATCTTACGATAGCCATAAGTTCTAGTGGAATCCATTCATCGCGCTCACATTGATACACATTAACTGTTCTTGGCTCCATCACGTTTTTTCCTCGTGGTTCTATTTTTCATCCTCATTTCGTATTGTTCACCGTTTCTTTCGTACCAATGAACATCATGCACATATTTTTCACTTATTATTCTACCAACTTTTTTGTGTCATTGATAGGGTTCTCCTCCATATTTATCGACGAGATTGTCGACTATTCTAATTTGAGGACCTTTCGCTATCGTTAATGATTTATCAATTATGGCGTCCTTAGGCAAAAACCCTTTTTCGTTAGTGTTGGGATCGATAAAGTCTAATCTCTCTTTGAGATGATTCGGGTTCAGAGCGTGATACCGCTCCCTTACCCTGCTTCTTCTAAGATCGTGTTCTTCAATGTGATCACGGAGCTCCTTGGACTTCGCTCTAGCCTTTCGATTCGCTCGCCTTGCTGTGTCCTCGTCGCCAATCTCTTTAGCCACATCACGCTCACGCTTCGCCTTACGAAGCTCACGCTCAAGTTTGCGCTGTTTCTGCTCCTGCTTATAGCGTTCTTGGTTCTCGGACTCATCGATCTCTTTTTGGAGGTTCTCAGACAATCCATCGAAGAACATACCAATGTGATGTCGGCAGTTGATGCCAAGGATGCCATCCGGTTCACCGTAGCTTGTCTTATTCCAATCGCCAACTGGCCATGTCTTGCCGTTTTTATCTTTGGCTGTAGACACCGTGCCGGAACGGCTGAACAGTCGTCCTTGCACTAGGGCACATTTAGGTCTTGCTCCTAAGTGAGAGCTAACGATGATGATGTCAGCGCCAACTTCGTCCATCCGGGTAAAAGCCGCTTGATTGGCAGTACTATTTCCGGTCGTTCTGAGAATCATTTCGACTGCGCTCTGAGGCTCCCAAACGCGACCAGAACGATCAACAAAGCCTGTGAGACCTTCGTTCACCAGTGACCGTGTCGCGGTCTTCATAGCCACGATAGGGCTCTCACCGCTAGAGATAAACCCTGCTGCCTTATTGAGCGTATTGATGTACTGCTGTTGCGCGCTCGTTAACATAGAAGTATTCACGAGATTCATCTTGTCGAGTGCTTGCTCTTTGAGCTTCGCTAGCATAAATGTTGTTTTTGCCGCTTGATGTGGTTCTGGCATCTGTCGAATTAGGCCACGTTCCCATGCCTCTTGCAAGATCGCTCCGTCGCCTCCTTGGACAGAGGCCTTTGCGATGTGATAGAGCATCTTCTCTATTTGCGGCGGAACATCATTTAGGACACGTCGCATGACATCAATTGATTCGCGTCGGAATCTTGCTGATGCCGAGGATCATCAGTATTTTGCAGGGCGTGTGGACCATTTCGTTTAAGGGGCCGACGCGCACGCGGTCCACCCCGGAGGGGATGAAGGGCAAAGACAGTCCTTCGATGCCCGCGCTCAGGAGTTTTCCAAAGTGCGCCTGCGAGATCCGGATATCGCTCAAAAGATTTTCCGATTCTGTGAGAAAATCGACGACCGCGTTCCAGCTTGACACAAGCAGTCTTGCGTTTTCTTCGCGTTCCTCCAAAAGCAGCCGGTCTCTTTGTCGGGTGACCGGCACTTCCATTTCGTCGTATAAAAAGTTAAGCAAGAATCGGCATTTTTCGCGCCCGCTTCGCAGTTGGCGCATGGCGGCGGTGAGTTCCAAAAGCGTTCGGATATAGGCGAACACCTCCCGGATGACCGCCCCTCTTTCGGAAGTGGGGTCGAGGTAGCGCGCCATGGCGTCATTGATTATTAGCTCATCTTCAGCCAACTTTCGAAATTGCCGAGCACGTTTCCAGCCGAGCGCCAAGGCGGTGTTTTCAAAAAGATCCACAGATGACAAAGAGAGGGGCACAAGCCCGCTTTTCAAATAGTCGATCAAGTCCTCAAATGAAAATTCGTATTCACAAAGCAGGAGGAAAGCACTGAGCATCCGTATGAAGGACGTGTTTTGAAGAGGGCGTTTTGAATCAATCGCGGCCGCGATACCATATTCAGATAAAGCGGGCTCAAGATAAGCCATGGTTTTGTCCGTTTCACAAAGTGCAATGCCGATCTCCCGGCGGCGCACAGCCCCCGAAAGGAGCAGTCGTCTTATTTCGCCCGCGGCATATCGCGCTTCCTCCCGGCGATCCACTGCTCTTATGAACCTCACCTCAGGTTCGCGCGCTTGAAAAGGCCCCTCAAGGGATTCCGGCACGGTTTCCGGGAACATGCGGACCAGGCTTCGCAAAGTCTCTCGTCCGTGCTGCCAGGCAGGATCACCTTCCGGATTGAGGGAGTCAGCGGAGAGAGCGACGGTCATCTCTGACACTTGTTCAGATAGCGCATGAATGACTGAGAGTTCCTGGGATGTCAATTCACGGTTGTTTCCAAATCCGATGACCCAGATATGACAGCGCCGAAGGAAATGGAGTCGCTCATCGAGCGGTGTTTCTTGTAATAAATAAGCAAGTCTTGAAAGTGCCGTATCGGGGTCAGTAAGCCCTTTTTCAACGAGGCTTTGATCCAGGGTCTCCTTTAAGATGGCAAAATCGGAGAACTTATGGCGCGTGGCCTCATGGAGGTTCGTATCTTCTGACGTACCGCTGTGGCGCAGTTCATCCGTTGAGATACGGTAACGCGTGAAGTCACCTAGGATATTGACCAATTCTAAAGCATAGCCCGGGCGCCCCGCTAAGCGGTGAAATTGTTGGAAGGGGAGTTGTTCATCCAAGAGCGCTCTTTGTGTCAGGACGGCTTTACCCGCAAGCGAAATAGAGGGCAACGCCAGTTGTCCGGCTTCTGTGAATAATCGGGTCGCCAGTCGGTTAAAGGACAGCACCTCCGCTATCATGAGGCCCTGTGATTTCTGGCCTGTGATGTAGCGGCGCTCCATATCGGCTTTTAAATATTCGGGGACCACCACAAAGGCGCGGTCATCGGGCCAGCGCGCATGATGTTTGGAAAGTTCATCGAAGACGTGATCAATGACAGCGTCCTGGTCTAATGCATAGACGAGCCGGACATTTTTGGAAGACATGTCCTTACCCTTCTTTTTGTGGATAGAATTGGCGCACTGAAGAATTGACAGCAGAAGGCAGATTTTCTTACTCACCAGTTTTTTATAAAAATCCCGAAGAAACAAAAGAAAAAACAAACTTGTACTGAGCATGGTCGTGGTTTGAATGATGGAGCGCTCTCGCAAACCGTACTCAAATAACAAGGCTAACGTTTGGTTGTTCATCGTGGCCGTATAAATGCCCATCGATAAACTTCCCAAACAGAAAAAAAGCAACGATTTCGACCGTTCACGTCTCAAATACAATGAGGTGAAAAAGATGCTGATCAAGATAAATGACGCCGTGACCAAAAGCTCAAACGCGCGCTCGCGGTTGACTATCTGTGCGATATTGGAGGAGGTGCCAAACAGGATAGGCGTTAAAATGCCGCCTTGTTTGTAATCGAAGTTTGCCACCTGAATTAATATTTCAATTTCATCACCATGGCTGTGGATAAGGCCCGTTAAAAATTTACTTTCGGGGATATAACTATCCGCGTGCGACGAGGGCTCGCCTAAGGAGGCGACTTTTTCACCATTCAAAACAATATCGGCCGAAAAACGAATGGTGCCCGTCTTAATCGCATAAAAACGGCTCTCATTCACTTTCACAAGCAGTCGATACGTTCCAAATCCTCGGGCTTCACCGTGTTCGTCTGAGGAGAGATCCCAGGGTGAAGGGACGGTCACATAATTGACGCCTGTAAGATCTTCATCGTAGGAACCGATGAAACGGTTGGGGAAAAACTGCCACTCGCCGTTTAGCTCGATTGTTTTCTTCTCATTAAGGTCGACATGAGAAAGATCGAGCACCCCTTTTTCGGCGGTTAATTCACCCTC
>LFTF01000099.1:33686-47074 GCA_001512945.1 Clostridiales bacterium DTU023
GTTTTTCACGGTAGCGACTGTTTGCAGTCATCGCGGACGCCACCTCCTCATGCGCAAAACAAAACTATGGTCAAATCGTTTGCTGCGCGATCCCCTTGATATTTGAAAGAACCCAGTCAAATTCAGGTGCGGTGACAATCGAATGGCAATAGCTGCATCGCGCGGATTGTGTCAGGTCAATCGGTGCCCCGCAGTGCGGACAATTGCGGCTCACTTCTTGCTTGCCCTCCACACCCGGCGCAGGGGTCTTAACTCCGACACTGCGAATCATGGTCCATTCATAGGTCATGAATTTCTCACGTTTCGGATCACCGCTGACCACATTGCCCGTGTTCCGGTCAATGGTGTAGTCCGTGATCCTCGTGGTAAGACGGATCAACAGGTTGTCGTTTTGTTCATCCTGATAGAACTGTTTTAAGGCCACGCTCATGATCGCTATGCGTTCAATGCGATTGATCTGGCCGCGAGTGACGAGCTCTTGCATCTGACGCCACATCTGATTGTATAGATCGTCTGTTAAGCGAGCCCGCATAGGCTCCCAATCTTGAGTCTCCCAGGCGCGCTGCATCTCAGAATACAGATTCGACACCTTTTCGCGCATCTCCGCTTCGGTGAAAAACGGATCGATTTGGCGGATCTGATCCGCCACGGCCGCCGATTGCGCCGGCGGAATGGCCGCGACGCTAGTCGGTGCGCTACTACTGCCCTTTTTCTTACGGGAGAGGACGAAAAAGAGAATGATGACAATAATGACGACAGGGAAAGGGATTGGAATGCCTCCCCCGCTACTGCCGCCTCCGCTGTAGCTGTAATCGCCGCTACTTGAATCATTCCAACTCGGCGGATCAAAACTATAGTCGTTGTCGCCGCCAAAAAAACCGGCATCCGCTGGGCTGGGATAAAGAAGCGTTGAGGCGCTGGCCGTAGTATTGAACAATGCGACAACACACAGCGCTATCATTAACAAATACAAGAATCGATTCATTCTCTTCATACTTTCCGCCCCCTTTGCCAGTGCCACAATTCTATACTAAAAAAGACACCCCCGCCACGCCGGTATCCGCAAAATCCCGGCGGTGGCAGGGGTGTCTTTGCAAACGAATCCGTATGGATAGCGTTTATGGTTTTAGTGGGCCTCGCTTCTTGTCCCTTTTTTACCGCGATAGAGACGTACCAAGGCCTGCGTCCCCAAGTCTTCATCGCCATCCTCCGCCATATCTTCATACAGCTGCAAAACCGTACGCAACATGGGAAGGACAGTGCCTCGATGGGCCATTTCTTCTTCGACAATATGCATGTCTTTGATGAAATGCTTGATGAAAAAACCCGGGTCATGATCCCCTGAAAGCACACGGGGTGCCATATTCGTGATCTGCCAGCTTCCGGCTGCCCCGGCCCCAATGGCGCGCAGCATGGTCGACGGGTCAAGGCCCGTTTTTTCAGCATAGACGATGGCTTCCGTCATGGCTGCCGTCGCGCCCGCAACCGCAATCTGATTAGCCGATTTCGTATGCTGTCCGCTGCCCGCGGGCCCCATGTAGACAATGTTTTTTCCCATGGCTTTAAAAAGGGGCAAGCAGCGCTCAAAGCTGTCCTCGTCCCCACCCACCATGATGGAGAGCGTACCTTCTTTCGCACCCACGTCTCCGCCGGAGACAGGCGCGTCAAGCAGCTTAAGGCCTACTTTTTCGCCTTGCGCGTACAATTTTTTCGCCAAGGCCGGCGACACGCTGGCCGTGGCTCGCGACATCGACCGCCGTCTCATGGACCTGGATGCCGCGCACGCGGGCTTTCTTTTGCCCGGGATACACCTCCACCTGTTCCCCCGTCCGGACCGTGCCCTCGATTAGGGTGCCGGTCACAACTGTGCCAAATCCTCCCATGGAAAAGACCCGGTCAACAGGCAGGCGGAAGGGTAGATGGTTTTTGTTGGAGTCCACACGGGCAATTTCGGAGAATAATACATCCTTAAGATGCCGAATGCCTTCGCCCGTCGCGCTTGAAGTGCGGATGATCGGGGCGTTTTCAAGGAAGGTGTTCTTCACATGGTCGCGGACATCCTCCTCCACGAGTTCAATGAAATCCTGATCGGCCAGGTCGCATTTGGTGATCGCGATGACGCCTCTGGGGATGCCGAGAAGTGACAGGATACCTAAATGCTCACGCGTCTGCGGCATGACGCCTTCGTCTGCCGCGACGACAAGGAGCGCTAAGTCAATGCCGCCCGCGCCCGCGAGCATGTTGCTAACAAAACGTTCGTGTCCCGGTACGTCGATGATGCCCGTACGGGTACCGTCGGGGAGGTCAAGCCAGGTGAAGCCGAGCTCGATTGTGATCCCTCGCTCTTTTTCCTCACTTAAGCGATCGGGGTCGCGCTCGGTCAGGGCGACGATCAGCGAGGATTTCCCGTGATCGACGTGTCCCGCGGTGCCAATGATGACGTGGCTCACAAGCGTTTATCTCCTTCTCCTAAGATGGCACAAAGTGCCTCGATTAAGATCTGCTCTTCCCCCTGTGACACCGTGCGAAGGTCAAACAAAAGTGAGTCGTTTACCGTGCGACAAATGATCGGCGGATCATAGGCGCGAAGCGCCGCCTCAATCGATTGTAAAGTCGAAGAAGTGCCATTTTCGGGGACAAGGGTTAAGGCCCATGAAGGAATGCGAACTTCAGGTGCGGAGCCACCCCCTATGATCATGTCGCTTGACGTGACCGTTGCTTTGATACCTCGGGCGTTCAAAATATCTTTCACCTGTTCGCTGCGTTTAAAGAGCGCACCCGTATCCACAAGCGCCATCCGCAAAAGCGGAATATGTTGACGGGCCATTTCAGGGTCAAGGTAAAGGGTCAGCGTCGCCTGAAGCGCTGAGAGGGTCATCTTGTCGCAGCGAAACGCGCGCATGAGCGGATGGGCCCGGCAGCGCTCAACATATTCTTTTTTCCCGATGATGATGCCCGCCTGGGGGCCGCCCAAAAGTTTATCACCGGAAAAACAAATCACCTCCGCGCCACAGGCGACAGCCTGCGAGACCGTCGGTTCTTCCGGCAGAAGCTTTGCCAGATCTTGGGAGATGCACCCGCTTCCCAGATCGTAAATGAGTGGAATCGCGTGTTGGTGTGCAAGCGCGGCCAAATCGCATTCATCGACTTCTTCCACGAAGCCGCTCATGCGAAAATTGCTGCGATGCACTTTCAAAAATGCCGCGGTGGATTCATTCACCGCTCGCTCGTAATCAGAAATGCGCGTCCTGTTGGTGGTGCCGACTTCACGCAGTTTCGCACCGCTTTCTTCCATGATCTCCGGGACGCGAAATTTGCCTCCGATTTCGACCAGTTCGCCGCGCGAGACAATAACTTCACGTCCGCGGCAAATGGATGAGAGCGCTAACATGACCGCCGCCGCGTTGTTGTTGACGACGGTGGCCGCTTCCGCATTGAAAAGCCGACAGAGCAGTTCCTCGGTCGATGCGCCGCGCTGTCCGCGGCGGCCGTGTTCAAGATCATATTCCAGCGATGAATAGCCGCGGCTACTGTCCATGACCGCGTCTAAGGCCTGTTCGGCCAGCGGGGCACGTCCCAAATTGGTATGCAAAATGGCCCCGGTCGCATTAATGACTTTCCGAATCTTCGTTTTTGTCTCTTGATCGAGTTGTTTCAATATGGAAAAAATAATGGATTCTTCTGTGATCGGTTCATCGGAATGACCCGCAAGCAGGCCTTCACGGGCCTTATCGAGCGTCGTGCGAATCGCTTCGCGTACGGGCACATGCCCCATTAATCGGAGGGCATTTTCCAGTCGCGGCTCTCTTAAGAGTTCGTCTACTTTCGGAAGCTGTCGCACGCTGTCAATCGTCGTCATGAAGCCTACCTCTCACTATTTGAAATATCACACTCACATCTTATCAAAAGAACGCCAAATCGATGTGATGCCATCTATTCATTGTCAAAAATAAGGATATAGTCGTTGTCTTCTTCATTAAACACGCGTTCCGTGTCATCGTCGGTCATGGTCGCCTCGTCAAAGGGTAACGAAAACCGCACCGCGGAGCCGCAGGAAATGGACAGCTTGCGGGGGGCGGGGACCATGCGGGCCTCCTCGTCCCCCAGCGCCTCCAGGCGCCGGAGGAAGGAGATCGCCCCGTAATGGGAATGAAATGTCGCAATCTGTGACATATTATCGTATGAATTCGATCACGTAGTGGTCGTCTTTTTCGATCAGACTTGCGTGATGATCGTTGTTTTTTGCAAAGCGCAGGATATTCTCTCTCGGCGTCTCATCGTCTACCAAGATTTGGAAAGGGTATTCCCCTTCCGCAACCGCCTGCTTGGCAAGGAGGACAGGTTCGGGACAGGATAAGCCTTTGGCGTCAATTACTTTCATTTTTAGTTCCTTTCAATCTTATCGATATGTCTTATTGGCTGATTTTGGTTTTGGGCTTTTTTGAGTAGAAAAACCCGATCAGAATCATCAGTGCCAGGGCCACGATGACCGCGATGCGGCCGCCCGGTGTGGCACCGCCTCCTACCACAATGTGGGTGCCCTCTTCATAGACGTCGCCCGATGAGGCAAGTCCGAAGTTGTGGCTGACCGCGGCACCCACCAAGAGTCCCAGAACGGTGATGGCTGAGTCAACATTGCCTGTGCCGGTGAGGACGAGTTGGCGCATGGGGCAGCCGCCCAAAAGGACGGAACCAAATCCGACGACCATGAGGCCCAAAACGTTCCAGATCCACTGGCTGTGGGCGACAGGTTGATGGTAAAGGCCAAGGTTGAAACGGTTGGTCGCGATGTTAAACACGAAGGCGACGACGAGGATGCCGATATTGCCCCAGAAAAGGTGCAGGTCGCGGATCATGAAGACGTCGCGGATACCGCCCGCCTGGCAGATGCGTGAGCGCTGAGCGAAGATGCCCAAGACAAAGGTGAGTCCGAGCGCGATCCAGATGGGGGCGCGCATGGACCCCGGTCCCGCCTCTGAGTAGGCGAGAAGGGGGGAAGAAACCGCCAGCATGATGAACAGTACTACCTGCAGGCCGGGCATAAAGGCGCCTTCAAAATTGTTCAGCTTATGTGTGCGGCCAAGTGAAAAGCCGCGGCGTAAAAACAGTGTCCCGATATAAATACCGAGGACAAATCCGACAAGGCCGATCCATGCGTTCAGGTCGCCTGCCGCCATACGAAGGACCATGCGGAGCGGGCAACCCAAGAAAACGAGCGCGCCGATCATGACGAGCGCTCCGAGGACGAAACGGGTCAAGGGCGAGGAGCCGCCTCTGGCGCGGAATTCTTTGGTCGCAAGCGAGATGGCAAAAGAGCCCAAAATAAGGCCGATGATCTCAGGGCGTACATACTGAACGGGCGCTGCGGTGTGAAGCTTCAACGCCCCTGCCGTGTCGCGGATAAAGCACGCGATACAAATACCCATGTTGGCGGGGTTGCCGGTGATCACTAAGAGGATCGCGGCAAATCCGATCGCGGCTCCTGTCAAGAGCACCGCGAGTTTTGTTAATTTTTTCATTCAAATTCTCCCAAATTATTAATCCATAATCGAGTCGCAAAGCGCGCTCGAGCATTGCCCGGCTGCACAACAGCCGACTTGTTCAAGGTTGAGTCGTTGGAATGGACCGTAGGTTAATGCGGATTAGTGGACTTTGATCGCGACCCCTTCGAAGGCTTTGACGCGCCCTATCACCCAAGCCCTTTCACCTTGCTCATGCATGGTCGAAAGGTAGGTTGTAGCGTCCTTTTCGGGCATTGCTAAGAGCAATCCGCCGGAGGTCTGAGGATCAAACATCAGATCACTCAAAGCCAAGGGTACCCCTTCATCAAATTGGACTCGATCACCGACAAAACCGCGGTTACGATAACAGCCGCCGGGCAGCATGCCGTCTTGGGCCATCGTGCGCGCTTCAGGCAAAAGCGGAAGCTTTTGGCTGTCGATCAGGATGGTCACCCGATTCTCTTTTCCCGCCATCTCTCTGGCGTGACCCAGAAGGCCAAAGCCTGTGACATCGGTGGAAGCCGATACGTCGAGGCCGATCGAGGCTTCAAAGGCGTATTTGTTGAGCTTTGCCATGGTGTCGACTAGTTTTTTGATCGACTCCTCTCGGATCAGCTCAGCCTTCAAGCCCGTAGAGAGTGCGCCTGTGCCCAGTGGTTTCGTCAGTACGAGGAGATCACCTATTCTCGGTGTATCATTGCGCCGTATCTTATCCGGATGGCATAAACCCATGACGGAAAGTCCGTATTTGGGTTCCTCGTCTTCGATACTGTGGCCGCCCGCGATGCTGACACCTGCCTCAAGGCATTTATCGGCGCCTCCTTCCAGAATTTTCCGCACGACATCTAAGTCGAGACAGCTGGAAAAGCAAAGCAGATTCAGCGCGGTTTTCGGTGTGGCCCCCATGGCATAGACATCACTTAAGGCGTTTGCCGCGGCGATACAACCGTAGTCGTAAGGGTCATCCACCACCGGAGGGAAGAAGTCAACCGTTTGAATGATGGCAACATCTTCCGAAGCGAGGTACACACAGGCATCGTCATCGGATTCATAACCGATAAGGAGGCGCTCGTCCGACACGCGGGGTAATCCTGAAAGAAGCTGGGAAAGAACCGCCGGTCCTATCTTCGCGCCTCAACCGCCCGCTTGGGTCATCTGTGTCAGACGTATCTTTTGTTCAGACATGAGCATACCTCCTTTACCTGTTATTCGGATCAATATCCTCCACCATGCTAACACAACTTAGGCATGCGTCAAGAATGATTCTATGGTCGTTTACGAGCCGCTATAAAAGTCGCCGTTCGCGTCATCGGGAGGTTCATAACCCGACAGCGTCAGGGGATCCAACACCCCCCCATCGCTGACTATTTTTGAGACGAGCGTGGGCGGAGTGATATCAAAGGCGGGGTAATAACCCTTGACGGCATCTTTAGTATGGCGGATTCCACCGATTCCCAGCACCTGGCGAGGGTCGCGCGTTTCAATCGTGATGTCGTCAATTTTGATGTTGTCGGGAATTCCCGTGACATAGTAGGGAATGCCAAAATACTGAGCCGCGATCGCGATCTGGAGCGTTCCGACCTTGTTCACCACGTAACCTTCAACCGTGATGGCGTCCGCGGCGGTTGTGAATACATCGACGGGGTGAGTTGAAAAAACAGCGGCCGGCATATTATCCGTGATGACCGTAACATCGATGCCCATATCCGAGGCGACACTCGCGGTCAGGCGGGCCCCCTGTAGGTAAGGGCGCGTTTCAGGACAGATGAGTTGCATCTCGATGCCCCGTTCTTGGGCCGCGCGGATCATGGTGCCCACGATGGTTTCACCGAAGCAATGGGTCATGACAAGGGCCTTTTTCGGAAAAAGAGACACGAGGTTATGACCGACTTTTGACATGCGCCGATAGCGTCGTTCAAGCGAATCTAAGGCGAGTCGGAAAAGATGAGACGAAAGATCGCTTTCCCCTTTTTGAAGGAGCTCTTTCGCTTTCATAAGCGCCGCGCCCGTGATCTTTTGCATCCTCACGGATGTGGTGGGGCGTGCCGTTGACAGACGATGGGCGGCATATTCTAAGGCTTCTACCTGTCTTTTTTCGCTTGCGTTTTGAACCTGCCAAGCAGCCAGCGCCATCCCCATGCCCGCCGCCGTGTAGGGGCCGGCGCTTTGCGTGACCATGTCCGCGATCGCCTCGGCGACCTCATCGACCGTTTCGCAATGGACGAAACGTTTTTGCGTAGGGTAGACACGCCGGTCCAAAATGCGGACGATACCGTTCTCAAACCAGGCGACATTTTCGTAGCGCAAGAGTTCTCCGAGCCCGTCGTCCTGCCGCGGATATTCGGAATGATCAAGCGTCATGTTCAGCTCCTTAAGGGAGGATGGCCTTTTGAGGCGGCTCGGCTACGCGCAGGCGGATGGCGCGCTGGATATTTTCGATCCGCCAAAGGTCACGTGAACCGCCGTATTCGCCATCAATGGTGAAAGAAACCTTGTCAGGGAACTCGAAAATTACTTCTCTAGCGCGTCGCCGGATAATCGCGTCCCCTGCTTTACGTCTTAAGAGTAAAGACAGCAGGTGGGCGATCTGGCCCACGTTTTTGGGAGGCTTCACAAGCAACACTTCGAATAATCCGTCATTGAAAGAGACTTGGTCGATTTTCACCATGCCTCCGACCGAGTAAGAATTGAGTACGCCGCCAAAGATATAGGCGCCCGAGTAGTCATCGCCGTCAAGGATGACTTTGGTCTCGACGGGATGGATATGCGGCACGGACTGAAGACCCGTCAGCACGTACGCAAAATGACCGAGCGTTTTTTTAAGCTCGCGTCTTGTCGCGTAAGAAGTTTCGGAAAAGGCGCCGAAACTTGTGACGTAGCTGAAATGGTCAGGGAGAAGTGCTGTCTCATCCGGGACGACCCCTTCGGGAAGATCGTCTCTCAGCTCCGGGACACTCCCTGTGACACGGCCGATGTCAAGCGGGTAGGCGATGCCCTTCAACATGACATGGGCGGCCTTTTTAGGATGTGAGGGAAGCCGGAAGTTGCGCGCGATATCGCAGGTGGAGCCGACGGGCAAAAAGCCGACGTCGGGAGGTGTGTCAAGGCGCATGAGGCCTGAAACGACTTCCGAGAAGGTACCGTCACCCCCGCAGGCCACGACAAGATCGTAGTGGGAGGCTTCTTGGGATACGATGTCGCGGGCATGACCAATCCCTTGTGTCGCGCGGCTTTGAACAAAAGCGCCGGAAGCTTTGAGCGCCTTACAAAGCCGTTCGGCCTTCTGGGTGGCGCCGTATGGTCCCGCGTTGGGATTGATGATGACGAGGATTTTTTCTGTGACTTCGCTCATGCCCGTATGATAGCACCTGCCTTCACTCAACAGCTGTGGTAATGAATTCTTTTTCCCATCTGTTCCAAGGCCTGTTTCGCCATGTTCATCCCGTCGCGCTTACGATTTATGACTTTCTTCCCGTTGTTCATCGTGTAATCATGGAAGCCTTTTACATCACCCTGGTACCACGAAAGCCAAGCTGATTGTTCACTCAATGCGGGTGCCGGGTGTAAACCCAGAGTTTCTAGGAATTTTCGTACCATTCAAACCTCCGTAAAGCAGAGCCTCCGTGAATGGCTCTGTTGAGTATTCTTGTGAGTCTATAGGGTCAATAAGTGTCGTTCCGTCATCGAGCCGTTTATCAACAAGTGATTTGCTGTCATAGACAGCTGTTCGGAATGCTTCTATTGTCTTTTCACAGCTTCGATGTATCTTCCAGGCATCGCGTGACAGCAGGATCCGCCGCGGCCGCCGATTTCGGTTTCAGTCTCGAAGCCTTCGTAGGGATCAAATTCCCAGTTTTCAATATTGCCGATGCCGACGGTGTCGATGTGGCCGTCGTAGGCAATGATGCGATCGCCTTTACCGATCCAGCCCAGGACGTTGCCCAAGGGATCGATTTCAGCTTTATCGTAGCCCAGCTTTTCCATCTCTTCTTTGATACGGTAGGCCTTGTCTTTTTCTTCACAGCTCTCCCCGCCGATCTTGATCAGATCGCGAAGGAAGCGAACCATATCCTCTTCGTGGCTCTTTGCGAGCTCGCGGATGCGGTCGTAATCAATCTGCATTTTCGCCATGTTCGTGTTACTCCTTTTTTTTTGGATTGTATTGGTATGCAAAAGACTGCCTCCCCGAAACGGGAGGCAGTCCATTCAACCGAAATTATTTAGGCATTGTCCGCCCAACGAGGGGTGGTACCATTCCAGAGCTCTTCAAGCTTCGCGCCGGGGTTCTTAATTTTCTGGAGGAAAATCATCGCCGCGATGACGTAAGGCTTGTAGCTTGCTTCTTTATAAAGCGGGATACGGTAACGATCGAAGACTGACTCATCCACTTCGCCTTCCGCGCAGGAAAGACCCGTGATGTCGGCCGGCAGACAGTGCATGTAAAGCGCTTTGCCGTCGCGTGTCAGGCTCATCATTTCTTCGGTGCAGGCCCAGTCTTTATGAAGGGCGTTCTGCGCCAAAAGCTCTTGCTCGAGCGCGTGGATACCGGCCTGGTCGCCCTTGGCGTACAGGTCTGTACGTTTTTCCATCGCACTGAACGGTGCCCAGCTCTTCGGGTACACGATGTCAGCGTCCTTGAACGCTTCCGCCATCGATTCGACGCGAGTGAATTTGCCGCCGTACATTTCTTCGTTGTGTTTGGCGACGCCTTCGATTTCGTCCATGATCTCATAGCCTTCGGGGTGCGCCAAGACGACGTCCATGCCAAAACGTGTCATCAGGCCAATGACGCCCTGGGGCACTGAGAGCGGTTTACCGTAAGACGGTGAGTAGGCCCATGTCATGGCCACTTTTTTGCCACGCAGGTTTTCCACGCCACCGAACTCATGGATCATGTGAAGTGTATCCGCCATGGTCTGGGTCGGGTGATCGATGTCGCACTGGAGGTTAACAACGGTCGGGCGCTTCGGGCATTTACGATGCAGGGAAATCCGCATTACCTCAAGAGTAATCATCTTCAATTTCATCCCCTCAAAAAGCCCCCAGATCTCTCTGGGGGCCGAGGAGCCATCTAAACGCTGCTAGTTGGTCTCATTATGAGGAACGAATAACAAAAAATCGGAGGCTGTTGTTCAGTTGTTGCCTCCGCAACCAATAAAAACCCTCGAAGCATAAGCTTTGAGGGTTTTCTTATTCTACAAAATTTAGGTATATATTTTACCTATGACGAGGAGGTGTGTCTCACGCCCACTGAAAGTCATCTCTACCTGCACCTATCTCAAAGTGATATTTCGCGATGCCAAGATCAACCTTGGAGTAGAAACCGCCTGTTGCCTGGGCTTTGACTGTGTTGCCAGAAAGGGTGAATAGGAATTTCTGTTGGTTCATCGCCGTTGGCGCGAGCATGGCTGCCTCCATACCGGAGCGAAACCAGCCCGACATCTCCCCTTCAACCTTATAAAGTGCTTCTATCGGTTTATTTTTGTGAGGGACTCCGTGAGTCTCACCGTACCCGATGGAAATGACACAGATTAGTTTTTCACCGTGATCGATATCACTCTTGTTCTTTCCCTTGCTGTATGTCAGTGCCACCCAACACGTATTAAGACCGAGCATCGTCGCCTTTAGCACAATTCGCTGTCCGTAATACCCGAGTTTTTCATCGAGGTCAGTGCTCTTTTCTCCGATTAGCGCAATGTAATTGTTGACACCTGAAAACTTGCCAAAGCGCGCCATTAATCCGCCGAATGCGATCGGCTCGTCAGTAATGAGCTGGATATTGAGACCACTTTCGTCATTGCACATCTTTATCTCAGCTTGTATCTCTGTCAGGAGGTCGCCTTCAATCCTGCGATCGGTATAGTTTCGCACTGAGTGGCGCTCTTCCATTGCCTTGTAAATATCCATCGTAGTCTCCGGTTCGTTCACGCTTTTATTCTTCGCCGTGTATTGTCCTCCTGACTATTATAGAAGACCAAATCAAAATATGTTCAAACAGATCATATTGACAAATTTTGATCGCAAGTACATAGTATTCTCATATCAGGATATATTGATATGAGGTGATAGCTTGGAAAATAGATATGAGTCATACGCGAAGATATTTAAGGCTTTTTGCGACGAAAATCGCTTGCAGATACTTGAACTACTGCGAAGCGGTGAAAAGTGTGCCTGCGTTTTGTTGGAGCAATTAGATTTGGGACAATCAGGGGTCTCCTACCATATGAAGATTCTGGTTGAGTCGGGCATGGTCGTTAGCCGCCAGGAAGGCAAGTGGACACATTACAAAATTAGCGAAAAAGGGATTACTTCCGCCGTTGCTCTGTTAAAAATGCTTTCAACGCCGAACACGACAATACTCGAAACAAAGCTTGCCAATAAAAGTCGTCTTAATGATAGCTTTTAAACGCTAGGACACATCAAGTTTTTTTGAGATTTTGTTCTTTTATAGAAAGAGAGATTCCGCAGAATATGCAAACACTAAAAGCAGTCTGGGATTTTTTCCAAAACCAGATCCTTGGAATGAAATGGTTGAACAATGCTGTTGGCAGCGGTTTATCGGCGTTAGGGCTTGACATCACGAACCGCTGGGTAGGAAGCGTTCATTTTTTCATTTACGATGTTATAAAAATCATAATACTTTTGTCTTCTTTGATTTTTATGATTAGCTACATTCAAAGTTATTTCCCGCCCGAGCGCAGCAAGAAAATATTGGGGCGCTATCACGGCATTGGAGCGAATACTATTGCCGCGCTGCTCGGTACGGTAACCCCTTTCTGCTCTTGCTCCTCTATCCCTCTTTTCATAGGATTTACATCCGCGGGACTGCCTTTGGGAGTGACCTTTTCATTCCTGATATCATCCCCTATGGTCGATTTGGGGTCCTTGGTACTTTTGATGAGTATTTTCGGCGCGAAAGTCGCAATCGCTTATGTCGTGCTTGGACTCATTATCGCAGTAGCCGGCGGCACCTTTATCCAGAAACTTCACATGGAGAAGCATGTGGAACAGTTCATTTTAACCGCGGGCAGCGTCGATATAGAATCCCCCGACCTAACAAGAAAAGACCGCCTTGTCTATGCCAAAGAACAAATGGTCGAAACTTTTAAAAAGGTGCTCCCGTATGTATTAATCGGCGTTGGCATAGGCGCGATCATCCATAACTGGATCCCTGAGGCATGGGTCGCCTCTGCGCTTGGCAGCCACAATCCTTTTGGAGTAATATTGGCGACATTAATTGGCGTTCCGATGTATGCAGATATTTTCGGTACGATTCCCATTGCGGAAGCATTGCTTGCCAAGGGCGCGCAGCTTGGAGTTATTTTGGCTTTTATGATGGCCGTAACCACGCTTTCTTTGCCCTCCATGATTATGCTTCGCAAGGCAATTAAACCTAAACTTCTAGCTGTTTTCATCGCGATCTGTGCCATTGGAATTATAATCGTCGGTTACTTATTCAATATTTTACAGTCACTCATCGTGTAGGGGAAAGGAGATAATTATCATGGCATTGTTAGGAAATAAAAATAAAAAAGCGGCTACTTCTCCATGCTATGGAGATAATTGCGAGGAGGAAAGTATGGCTAAGGTAGAAAGTGCAAAGATCGAGAATGCGAGAGTTAAAATATTGGGAAGTGGCTGTGCCAAATGCAATCAGCTCGAAGCCTCAGCGCGCGCTGCTTTGGAGCAGCTTGGAATGGAGACTGCAATCGAACATGTAACCGATTTTTCGAAGATCGCGGCCTATGGGGTGATGTCGACTCCGGCTCTTGTCATCGATGGGAAAGTAGTTTCCTACGGCAAAGTGCTCAAAACAAAAGACGTCGTAAAAATTCTGCAGAAAGTCAGATAATGGAATCCGCTAGATAGAGGCTCGTTGTTTTTTTT
>LFTF01000099.1:47079-47252 GCA_001512945.1 Clostridiales bacterium DTU023
TTTTTTTTGCAAAGCTGGATCGGGATTACAAAAAACATCTTGATTGTAGGTTGCAGTGTATGCGCAAACATTAGTTGCAGTTATTATCGCGAGGAAGCGGAGCCGGCAATGAGTCTTGGTTTCAAACCCTTAGCTCTTGATAAAGAAATAGAAATAATTAGTTCTTAGTTGAA
>LFTF01000026.1:0-138 GCA_001512945.1 Clostridiales bacterium DTU023
GCCTCGCTCTTCATCTGGTTCAGGCGTTACCGAATAGCCGGCAAGGCTGAATAATAGCGCGAGATGGATGGCACCTTTCATGCTTGACGCTGTTACTGTGGGAGCAAAATAGAGACCCTGCAAAAGCAGCCTTGACTG
>LFTF01000026.1:346-20007 GCA_001512945.1 Clostridiales bacterium DTU023
GATGGCATCGAGATCAGGGTAGCCACGTCCCAGCAAATCGATCTGCCTGATTTTGACTCCTCGAGCAGACAAACTTTGACGCGACTGTTGTGCGCCATTAACTAAACTTCCGTCTTTAGCATTTTCAATACGGCCCAGTGTCGGCAAAAAGGAGTCATACGGTTTGCCCGTCACGATCAACATTTCGTCGCCCGGCGCGAGGAGCGAGCGAAGACACGTAGCGATTACATGTGTACCTGAGCTGAACTGAAGTCGCACCAAAGCATCCTCCGCGCCAAAGGCATGAGCAAACACTGCTTCGGTCTGTTCGCGGCCCGCATCATCGTATCCGTATCCTGTCTTGGCAATAAAGGCACTCTCAGAGACACGCGCTTTCTCGAACGCCGCAAGTACATCGAGCTGCCTTTTCTCCCGGATGAGATCCACCCTGCTGAATGGCTCTTCCGCAAGCTTGATCGCTTGTTCCGACAACGCGAATACTTCGCGGCTGATCCCCCGCGCGGCATACCATAAATAGCGATCCACTAACGTTAACCCTCCCTTTGGTTCATTGTACTAAAAAACCACCCGCCGTTCCGGATTTCCCCAGGTCAACAGGTGGCTTTTTCTGGTGCGGCCAACGAGACTCGAACTCGTACGGTCTCCCACACGCCCCTCAAACGTGCGCGTATGCCAATTCCGCCATGGCCGCATAGTTCCGGCATTTAACCGCCGGCCCACGCCATTATTGCAAAGGACGGCCGGCTTGTCAACCGTACTGTATGATCAACGCGGATACTTGTACCAAGTACGTAATGGTTGAAAAAATAGACATCCTGTCTTAAAATTGTAAGCAGAATTTATGCTTGGCATCTGTAAATTTGCCTGGTTGTGAAAGTCAAATGTGTTGTTAACGGTTTCCGATACCCACAAGTATTGTCAACCGCTTCAGATTGGAAGCATTATGATTGAAATCAAAAATGTCAGCAAAAGTTACGACGGTGTCAGAAATGCCGTCGATGATCTTACGCTCGATATAAAGGACGGCGAGATTTTCGGATTTTTGGGACCTAACGGCGCCGGCAAAACAACGACATTGAAGATGATCACGGGTTTATTGTCTCTCGACAGTGGCTCCATTAATGTCAACGGTTACGATATAGAGCAATCACCCCTCGAGGCCAAGCGCAGATTTGCCTTTGTACCGGATAATCCTGAAGTTTTCCTTCGGTTGAAAGGTATTGAATACCTTCGCTTCATCGGCGATATATATGGTATTGACGGGCCTACACGTGAAAGCCGTGTCGAACACCTGACACACCGTTTCGGAATCCACGATGTTCTCAATCAAATGACCAAAACGTATTCTCACGGTATGCGTCAGAAGCTAATTCTTGTGGGAGCGCTGCTCCACGATCCTGAGACCTGGATTCTTGATGAGCCCATGACAGGTCTGGACCCGTCCTCATCGTTTCAGCTCAAACAAATGATGCGCGAACACGCCGATGCAGGTAAAACCGTTTTGTTTTCGACTCATGTACTCGAAGTTGCTGAAAAAGTGTGTGACCGACTCAGCGTCATTGATGATGGCAAGCTGCTCTTCGTCGGCACGATGGATCAACTTAAATCTCGTTACACAGCCAACTCTTCGCTCGAATCTCTATTTCTCGAGCTTGTGGGCCAATCAGAACGCACCGCCACTTCAGGAAACGGAACTTGGTAAGGCGGGTGCGTTTATGAGACATTACTTGATCTTAATGCGCCCGCTGTGGCAAGAAATGATCGCTGGTTTTGGACAGGGTTTTGCGAAAATTTCTCATAAAAAGAAAAAGAAGACACGATCTAAAGGCGCATCCATCGCACTTTATACGTTCACGCTCGGCATACTCACTGTTTACTCCGTTTTATATGGGGTCGGTACCACTGAAATGCTGGTGCAAATGGGCAATGTAGACAGTTTTCTACATCTCGTCGCCGTCGGTGCGCCCGGTATGACGTTGCTGTTCGGCGTCATGCAGGCCATCCCAATCCTCTACCACGAGAGCAGTATCGAATCGTTGCTTGTGTTGCCGGTCAAGCCGTCCGTTATCATTGCGGGCAAAGTAACCCAGGCATTCATCCCCATGTTATTGCTGCCGATGTTGCTCTTTTTCCCCGCTTTAATCGCCCACGGTGTGATAACCGGACGCCCCTGGGCATTCTTCATCCAAACGATTCCCTTCATGATATTTGTGACATTCGCGCCGTTTGCCCTCATAACTATTTTCGTCATGATACTGATGCGTTATACAAAATTCGCGCGAGATAAGGACAGATTCCAGATGGTGACGTCAATCATAGCCATCGTTCTCGTACTCGGATTTGTTTTTTATTCTTCCACCCAAGGGTCAGACAACGGAATTCCCGGCTCGTCCATGTTCCTACCGGACGGGTCAGCGCCGGCCCTCCAGGGCGCGTTGCGCTTCATGCCTGCTTCTGCTCTGGGCACGTTAATGCTTGCGCGCGCTGACTCTTGGCACACACTCCTCTATGGCCTAGGAGCGTTCGCGATCAATGCCGCGATCTTCGGAGTGCTTCTTCTTCTTTCGAGCCGTTTATATATCCCAGGCGTTCTCGGAATGAAGGCTGCTGGCAAACAGGCAAAATCGCTGACGTTAAAGCAACAGACCCGAGCATTGGCCCCTCAAAGCGCTTACCGATCGATTGTCAGCAAAGAATGGAAGCTCCTCCTACGCACACCGGCTTTCTTTACCCAAACGGTTTTATCAGCTACATTACTTCCCGTCATGATGATCGGAATCATAATTTTCACCCTTATCAGGATGGAGAAGACAGGCGGATTTGATTTTTCATTAATCGCTCTCATCCGGTTGTGGGCAGGAACCGATCTGTGGAAAGAGTCACTTTGGATCATTGTCATGGTCGCTTCGGGTGCGGCAGCTCTCTTTTCCGGCACAAACATGATGTCTTCGACCGCGATTTCACGCCAGGGAGAGCTGTTTTCATATTCTAAATTGATGCCTGTGCCAATTCACATTCAGGTGTTCGCGTGGTTGACACCCGGCCTCACCACGATGACAGTTATATGGCTGATTCTGTCTGTATCGTCTACCCTTTTCCTGCATGCCTCATGGATGTTCGGCCTCTTAATATTTGTTACAGCATGGGTCAACGCGTTCGTAATCCAGATCGTTAGTTTTTATGCCGATATGGTTTTCCCTGTTCTCGATTGGACCAATGAGATCCAGGCAGTGAAAAATACTCGGGGAGCGATGGTTTCATCATTAGGCATGTTTGTATATATCGGGTTCGTGATCGGCGTCGGGTTCCTCGCGCACGCGCTGGCAGGCGGACATTCTCTGGTGACAGCCGCTTCAATGTTCCTATTCGCGTTGACGATCGCCATTATCGCAACTTTTCTTGTTACCCAGCGAGCCAGAAAAATGTTCAACGTGATTGACATATAATAAATGGACACTTAAAGCAGTCTGCTCAGACGCGCAGCCAGACATCATCAAGGTAGGTACACATGACCCCATTAAAAGGTAATTTAGTCTTTGGACAGTCGGGAGGCCCGACCTCTGTAATCAATTCGAGCGCGGCAGGTGTTTTTCTGGAAGCCCTCGATCATCCCGACATCATCCCACGTGTTTTCGGGATGCGTCACGGCATCGAAGGCATTCTCAACGACGAATTGTTCGATATTTCCAAAGAAGAACGGTCGGAACTTGAGTTGCTCTGTGGCACACCGAGCTCAATTCTCGGTACATGCCGCTATAAACTTGCCGACCCCGCTGTTGATGATCGGGACTACAGGCGTATTCTCGAAATACTCAAAAAATACGATATCCGATATTTCTTTTACAATGGCGGCAATGACTCGATGGACACGTGTCTGAAAGTTTCACGGTTCCTGCGCGACAATGACTACGAATGCCGCGTCATCGGTATTCCCAAGACGGTAGACAATGATCTCTGCGGAACCGACCACTGTCCGGGATTTGGTTCTGCGGCCCGCTACGTTGCCACATCGATTTCCGAAGTCTGGCATGATACGCACTCGTACAATACGCCCATGGCAGTCGTTTTTGAGTGCATGGGCCGTCACGCCGGCTGGCTTGCGGGCGCGTCTGCGCTGGCAAATGTCATCGGATGCGGTCCCGACCTGGTATACCTTCCCGAACTCCCTTTCGACACAGACAGCATGATTGAGGACGCGAAACACGTGCTCAAGGAAAAAAACATCGTTCTCATTAGCGTATCCGAAGGCATCATGACTGATGAAGGCAAACTCGTGGCAGAACAACTCTCCAGACGCGCTACGGACGCTTTTGGTCACAAACAGCTCGGCGGAGTCGCTTCGTTGCTCGCAGATCTTCTTGCCGATGAGTTAGATATCAAGGTTCGCGGCATTGAGTTCTCGCTGCTTCAGCGATCCGCGGCCCATTGCGCTTCCGGCATCGACGTCGATGAAGCTGTGCTCGCAGGAAGATCCGGCGTCAAGGCCGCGCTAGAGGGTACGAACGGTGTCATGATCGGATTCAAACGCCTTCAAGACAATCCTTATCGGTGTGAGATCGTTCACGTGCCGTTGGCGGAGACTGCAAACAAGGAGAAGGATGTCCCGCGCGAATGGATCAACGCAGAGGGTAACGGCATGACGCAGGCATTTATTGACTACGCGCTTCCCCTCATTGGAGGTGAGCCATCACAAATTCACGAAAATGGCCTCCCCCGATTTGCCCGTCTTAAGAAAATTCTTGTCAAGTAAACACATGACAGACAATCGTTACGATAAAGCTCCCCACCGCCCCTAACAAGGCGAGGGGAGCTTATTTATATTATTGAGGAAATATTCTCTTTGCGTCGAAATATACGGCACCACTTCGTGCGTTAAGCAACCCGTCGCCACAACCTTCCGGAAGTTCGAGTGATTCGTCGCCTCTATTAATTGCGACAAGCACCTCCCGCGGTCCGTCAATTGCGGAGCCGAACGCGTCTAGTCCGTCGTCTCCGATAAAGCGCCGGAACACGAGCAAATCATCAACCGCGTGGAGAATTTCAAAGTGCCCTGTCTTCAGGACAGGCGTTTGGCTCTTGAGTGTCATGAGCGCGACGAGTTGCCGCGTGAGATCATCGTGTCTTGCGTTGGTATCGCCTGTATGCTCCGGGTAGGTGCGTCGATTGAACGGGTCATCATAACCTTCCATACCCAACTCATCGCCGTAATAGACAGCCATAGCGCCCGGGAAAGCCACCTGAAGAAGTGACGCAAGCACAACCAGCTGTTCGCCTTGTGAACGTTGCTGATCTGAAAGAAAAAGCGACGCCTGCTTGACACGAGTGTTTGGACAGGGAGCACCTGCAAGCTCGGTGATAATCCGAGGCGTGTCATGACTCCCAAGTAGATTCATCTGGGTATAAAGCGATTCTTTCGGCGTCACTGAAATCATTTTCTTGAAAGCAAATGCGAGCTGTCTGGCATCGATTCCGTATTTCAAAAAATCAATCACCGCACCACGGAACGTGTACCCCATCACAGTATCGTGCGTTCTACCAAACAGAAAATCGCGATGATGCCCGTAACTGATCTTCGCGGTCGGTTGTTCCCAGATCTCTCCCAGTATGTAAGCATCTTCGCGTTCAGACTTGACGCGTTTGCGCAAGAGACGCAGGAATGAATCAGGCAACTCGTCGGAAACATCGAGACGAAATCCGGCACAACCGGCACGGATCCATTTTGCGAGAACGCCCTCGGGACCACAAATAAACGAGCGATATGACAGATCGTCCTCGTCTATATTGGGAAGGGAAGGGAAATCCCACCAGCATTCATACCCAATCGGATGAGTGGGATGACCCTCCGAACCATCACGGCACACGACAATCCGCCTTTGCGCCGCCTCGTCCGCGCCCGTTTGATCAACACAATGTTTCGCCTGCTCGTCCCAGAAAAATCGGTCCAAGGGTTTGTCATTGTGATTGAATTCATCACAAAAACGGTACCATGACGTGTACATAGAAGGCGTCCCGTCACGTTGTTCTTGCCATGCCCCCACAGAATTGTAGCGATCGTAGCGATTGAAATAGACGCTATCCGCTCCGGTATGGCTGAAAACGCCGTCTAAAATCACATAGATACCAAGTTCTTTGGCTTCTTTAAAAAGATTTGTCAGATCATCGTTGGTTCCGAGGAGCGGATCAACCGTAAGATAGTCACCGGTGTCATAGCGGTGATTTGATCTGGCTTTAAAGACAGGGTTGAGGTAGAGGGCTGTCACTCCCATTGCGGCCAAATCAGTCAATTTCTCCGTAATACCCACGATCGTACCGCCGAAAAAGTCACACGCTTCGTACCCGTCGGGTTGCTTACCTAAATAGTCAACTTCCTCTTCCCAATCGCTGTGCCAGATCCGCTCCGGCCACCTCATCAGATCAAGCGCGCGTGATTCGTCAAATTGGAGTCCGCGGTTGTATCGGTCAGGAAATATCTGATAGATTACAGCACCTTTCATCCAGTGCGGGGTCTGAAAATCGGCGGTATGTATCGTGATCTGGAATCCCGGGATACGTTCCGAACCGTCTACCGCGAACCGCGGGCTGAATAACAACGTTTGTGCGCGCGTTTCACAACTCTCTGCGTCGGGGAATGCCCAGCGGTAGCGACCATCCTCAAGACGCACCTCAAACCAATAAAAAAATAGCCCGGGTTCATCGTCCATTTGAAGGTTAACTGAGTAAATTAAATTGATGTCACCTTGCGCGGATTCCCGGCTCATCAGGCTATAGCCCTCGCGAAATGGTTCGAGACCATAAAGATAGAATAGGCGCACAGAATGAACCGGCACCGAAGCACCGGTTATCTTAGCCCGTAATGTTACTTGCGTTCCGACCGGTATCGGCCCGGAAGGCGTTCGATAATAGCCCGAAGTGATGTCGTGGTGAATTAAGAACAAGCGTTTTACCTCGTTTCTTCGAGTATCTCGCGGTACAGCGCTTCGTACTCACCGGCCGACCGCGACCAGGAATAGTCCCCCTCCATCGCCGTCTTCACCATGTTATCCCAGCTTTCCCGATCCTCACGATAGACATGCGCCGCTTCCTTACATGTGAAAAGCAGTTCGTGCGCGTTTATATTGAGGAATCCGAACCCTGTCCCCGTCTTCTCGTATTTGTTGTACGGTTCGACCGTATCGGCCAGCCCGCCGGTCTGCCGAACAAGCGGCAGTGTTCCGTAACGCATGGCGATCATCTGGGATAACCCGCACGGTTCAAAAATGGAAGGCATCAGAAACACATCCGCCCCTGCATAGATACGCCTTGCTAGGTGGCGGTCGTACGCTAACACGGCGCGCATGCGTTCAGGGTGTCGACCTTGAGCATCCTGAAGCCGTTTTTCATACGACGGGTCACCGGTGCCCAGAACCACAAGTTGGATGTCTTCAGCGAGAAGCTCGTCAAGGATATGCAGTAGCAGATCGAGACCTTTTTGAGAATCTAACCTTGTGACCATCGCGAATAGCGGTGTTTTCGCTTGTTTGGGCAGTCCTAACTCTTCTTGGAGTGATTTCTTACACAGTGACTTACCCTTGATCCAAGCTTTGGATGTATAGGTAGACGCAATCTCCGGGTCACTAGCGGGATCATACAATTCGGTATCGATGCCGTTCAAAATACCCGAAATTTTCCAACTCTGCGAAAGGAGTAGCTGATTCAATCCTTCCCCAAAATAATCGGTCATAATTTCACGTGAATAGTTGGGTGACACAGTTGTCACGCGACTCGAGTATGTGATTCCTGCCTTCAGGAAATTGGGAACACCGTTCATCAGAACACCTGTCTCCGTCATATACTCAGCGGGAAGATCAAGTAAATCTAAGACAACTTCTTTACTGTGTATTCCCTGATGCTTGAGATTGTGCAGGGTAATCATCGAGCTCACGTGGAGATGAAAGCCACATTTTTTGTAATGACTCTCGAGGAGCACGGGGATCATCCCCGTCTGCCAGTCGTTTAGGTGGAGAATGTCGGGTTCGAACCCCATCGGTTCTCCAAGCGCCTCAAGTACAGCGCGCTGGAAAAATGAGAAACGTTCGATATCGAAGGAATAATCGATATAAAGGCTGTCATGGCCAAAATAAAAATCGTTGTCGATCAGATAAACAGGTACTCCATCGACCTCCATCGTGAACAGACCGCTGTACATGGTGCGCCAACCAAGACGAATAATCGACCACCGCAAAAATTGGAGTTTTGAGGCATACGTTTGCTTGATAATTTTATAAAGCGGCATTACTACCCTGACATCAAGCCCTTCGCGTCGAAGTGCCGCCGGCAAAGAACCGGCAACATCGCCAAGACCTCCGGTAGAAGCCAGAGGACTTAGCTCAGAAGTTACGTATAGTATTTTCACAGTATCTACTCCTTGCCGGGCTTCGCGAATTTCAAGACGCTATATTGATCAGCCCGTTTTCTTGATTACTCTTTTAGACGATCGAGTTTTTAGCGATCACAATCGGGAACCCAGGCTGGCCAACAAGCTTTCCGCCCATCTTGATCACACTATTTTTATCAATGATAACGTGATCGAGCGTCACACCATCCGATACTTGAACATCCTGAAACAGTACGCTGTTCGTCACCTTTGCACCATGCCCGATAACACAGCCTCTAAAGAGAATACTGTTTTCAACGTGGCCCATGATGACGCAACCATCCGAGGAAAGCACATTTTTCACCGCTCCGCTATCAGATGAAACAATACAGGGAGCTCTATTTTTGACTTTCGTATAAATCGGTCTATCCGGCAAAAATAGTTTCTGACGCACATCATCATCCAGAAGTTGCATCGATGCGTCGAAGTAGCTTGCGACACTGTGGATACGAAACAACGATCCTGTATGTTCAATCGCCAGAATTTTCATTCGATCATAGTGCTGAAGCAATCCGACGATCGAGAAATCGGCAATTCCGCGTGCCATCATTTCTTCCAATATCTGTAGCAAAAGTGTTCGCGAAATGACTATCAGGCCGAATGCGTTAAGTTCACTGGTTGGATTAGGATAATCGACCATCAGATCCTTGATAAAACCATCGCCATCGAGTTCAAAGGTCATCGAGGGAGGGCCGGAAATTTGTCCGTCTCTGGTATAAACAACGGACATGTCAGCACCAGACACGATATGCCGATCAAGAAGCGACAGATGGCCCATGTTCGCCACATAATCACTTGAAGAAATGATCACATGTGTTTGATCGCCTGACTCAACGTAATTGATTACACCCTGGGCATCGGTACGATCGGGGGCGCGTGTCACCGGATTGATATAGGGAGGGATCAGGTAGAGTCCTTGTCTCATGCGGTCAAGATCCCACCATCCGCCCGTACCCATGTGATCCATGAGCGATTTATATCGCGTCAAGGCGACTACCCCGATGCGCTTTATGCCGCAATTGACCATATTGGACAACGCGAAATCAATAATCCTAAAACGTCCCGCAAACGGAACCGCAGCAAGCGCGCGCGGCACATTGAGAGCTCCCAGATGAATGCGTCGATTGTCCGCAAGAATCAGGCCCATCGCATCGATTAACATAGATCCATCTCCCTTCTCGCCAGATGTGGCTGTTCAGCGACTATGTCCGGACGTATGTCCGCATGTTTGGGACCCACCATCGAATTGCCTGCGATAACAGCACCGCTTCGGATAATCAGGTCGGGTGCGAACACAGTGATATCGTCTTCACAAAGCGCATTCAGGAAAGCCTCCGTTGCATCTTCCTCGTCAGGTGTCGCGCGGACATCCGCTTCGATCACCGTATTCATCCCCACAATGCACCGAGTAAGAACAGCTCCCGAACAAACACGGCATCCCGGCATCAGAAGAGAGTCGCGAACGACGGCTCCTTTTTCTATTACAACGCTATAGCCGACAATGGAGTTATAGACTTCACCATAAATCTCAGTTCCATCCGTAACCGCAACGTTTTTGACAATTGAGTCCGGACCAAAATAATGAGACGGTCTTTGTGGATTTTTTGAATAAACAGGCCACGTCTTATCACGAAGATTGATCAGATCCGGTTTTGCGAGCAAATCCATATTGGCCTCCCAAAGTGAAGCCACTGTGCCAACATCTTTCCAGTAATCATCAAAATGATAGGTGAATACTTTGAGACCTTTTGCAATCATCCCCGGAATAACATCCCCACCAAAATCGTTTCGTGATTCGGGGTTTTTTTCGTCTTCTATCAAGGTGCTGCGCAACACCTCCCATGAAAAGCAGTAAACACCCATCGATGCGAGATTGCTTTTCGGGTTGGAAGGTTTTTCTTCAAATTCAATGACACGACCGTCTTTATCAGTATTCATGATCCCGAAACGCGGCGCCTCACTCCAAGGCACCTCGATGACCGCGATGGTCGCGCCCGCATCATGCTCGATATGTGACCCCACCATCTTCTCGTAATTCATCTTGTAGATATGGTCTCCCGACAAAATCAACACGTAGTCGGGGTCAAAACTGTCGATAAACGGGATATTCTGATAGATCGCATTGGCCGTGCCTTTATACCACTCATTGCCCTCCTGGCTCAAGTAGGGAGGCAATATAAATGTACCGCCGTTGTTACGGTCAAGATCCCATGAATGACCGTTGCCGATATACGAATTGAGCTCGAGTGGCTGGTATTGCGTCAGCACCCCCACCGCTTCAATTCCCGAGTTCGTACAGTTGCTGAGCGGAAAATCGATGATGGTGTATCTGCTGCCAAACGGGACAGCAGGTTTTGCAATAAAGTCGGTCAACACACCGAGCCTGGATCCCTGCCCCCCGGCGAGAATCATAGCGATAATTTCTTGCCTTGCCATCGTTACCTACCTCCTGTTATTCATGCGTCCTCTTTGCCGGAGACGACACCTTCATGAAAGTTCCTTGATCGCCTATTGTCCTCTCTCACTGAAGCGTATCTCCGTCGTAGAGAAGATACATCCCCGAAAGCGGTGGCACGGGTAATTCTATCCAAGGAAGACCCCGTGAAGAGTTTTCCGTATGGGAGTTGTGCTCAGTTGTCTCTGGCTTATCCGGCCCATTATCATTTAGTTCATCTTGTGTGGATGTGTAAGTTGTCTCCTGCAGGTTTGATCCCCCAAAACCGCTGCCGCCATAGCACGTCGCGTCACTGCTCAACACAAGTTTATAACGACCTTTTTTCGGAACGTAAATACGATACGTATCATAGGGAGCGGGAGTCATATTGAGAATAACGACGATTATCTCGTTGTCATCGTGCCCACAACGCGCGTATGAAAAGATACTATTCTCACGATCGTCGGCATCAAGCCAATGAAATCCGTCCCAAGACCGCTCAATTTCCCAAAATGCAGGGCGTGAAAGATAGAAATGGTTCAATTGTTTGACAAAATCGTGCATCTCCCGGTGGCGTGGGTATTGGAGCATAAACCATTCAAGTTGTTCGTAAAAACGCCACTCGAGGTAAGGCGCGAACTCATTGCCCATAAAATTGAGTTTGGCACCGGGGTGCGACATCTGGTACATAAAACATGCCCGCAAAGAAGCGAACTGGCGCCAGTAATCGCCCGGCATCCGACCCAGAAGTGATTTTTTACCATGCACCACTTCATCGTGAGAAAAGGGCAGTATAAAATTCTCCTCGAAAGCATACATCATTGTAAAAGTAATCTTATCGTGAAACTGTCCGCGCGCGTAGTAATCGGATTCCATATAAGAAAGCGTGTCATTCATCCAACCCATATTCCACTTGTGTGTGAATCCGAGTCCTCCCTCTGACACGGGTGTTGTGACATCTGGATACGCGGACGATTCTTCCGCGGCCAGAATACAATGGGGGAAATGTTCGCGAAGTAGCGAGGTTGTTGCCTTCAGAAAGTCAATGGCTTCAAGATTTTCGTACGTTCCATTGTGATTGAGTTCCGCTTCTGGACGACCAAAGTTGAGAAATATCATGCTACTCACTGCGTCAAAGCGCAGCCCATCAGCATGAAACTCATCGACCCAAAACCACGCGCTTGAGAGAAGAAAGGAACGCACTTCCATGAGCGAGTAGTTGAAGGCCAGTGTGCCCCAACCTTTGTGCTCTCCTTTTCTCGTGTCAGGTTCTTCAAAAAGAGGCTCTCCGTCAAAAAGCGCCAACGCGAAATCATCTTTCGGAAAATGCGATGGCACCCAGTCCAGAATGACGCGCAATCCCGATCTGTGAAGAATATCGATCAAATATTTTAAATCTGCCGGTGTCCCATAGCGGGATGTCGCGGCAAAGTACCCTGTTACCTGATAGCCCCATGAAGCGTCAAGCGGATATTCCATCAAGGGCATCAATTCAACAGCGTTATACCCCATGTCAACGCAATAGTCCGCAAGCTGATGCGCTATTTCGCGGTAGCTAAATACGTTACCGTCAGCGTAACGCCGCCAGCTTCCGAGATGTACTTCATAAATATTGAGAGGGCCTGCTTGACGCGCGTCGCACCGATTAGAAGTGAATTCGCCGTCGCCCCATTCATAATCTTCGTCCGCATCATAAAGAATAGAGGCTGTTCCGGGTCTTGTCTCTGCGTGGCGGGCGAAAGGGTCCGCTTTGAGCGTAATCTGCCCCGATTGTGCCTGAACGGCGTATTTATAGCGTTGCCATTGGACAGCGCCCGCAACAAATCCCTGCCAGATACCGGTTGTCCCATAAGGGTTTAGCAGATCGGCTACGGGATCCCATCCATTAAAGTCTCCGGTAACACTCACACTTACGGCACGGGGAGCCCAGACAGCAAATCGATAACCTTGCTCGCCTTGAGGCGAAATATCGGGTCGCGCACCGAGCATGCGGTAGCTTTGATAATTCTTACCCTGATTGAAAAGCCAAGCCTTGTTCATATCGCACATCACTTCCCGGCCGATCCGTCAGCGAGTTATCTTGAAACCAGCATCGAGAAAGGCTCATAAGGCGGTTAGGTATGCCTTGATTTCATTATACAATAGGATTTCAACTAAGATTGAGGTCGACCACAGTTACACCGTCTCCGCCTTCGCCGTCCCCACCTGATCGGAACGTAAGAACTCGCCGTTTGTCACGGGCAAGTGCGTTATGTGTTGCTTCGCGCAGTGCTCCCGTACCTTTGCCATGGACAATGCGGATCGGTGAGAGCCCTGCGAGCATCGCTTCATCCAGAAAGTGATCGATCATGGTCAGCGCCTCGTCGACACGTTTGCCAAGCAACATCAATTCTGTGCCGGCACGCATGACGATGTCAGAGCGTAATACAGACGCTGATTCCAGCGAACTCGCCCGTCGCTTTGCCGGAGCATCCTTTTTTTTGCGTGAGCGGCGAAGTTCTGAGATGGGTACCTTGACGCGAAACGAACCCGACTCCAAAACAACCTGATTTTTTGCGTCGGGTTGTCCGCGAACGATACCTGAGACTCCGAGCGACCGAGCTTCATACCGTTCGCCCTCAACAATTTCCTCCGGGAGTAAAATCTTGTCTTCATTGAGATTAGACGCGGAGGATCGTAATCGGAATTTCTTTTCGATGGATCCCAATCGACCCAGCATATCTGACGCGATCCGGTGATCACTCGACTTCGCTCCGGACGTCTGCTGGCGCATTTGTGAAAGAAGCTCGTCAACTTCCGTGCGCGTTTCGCTGAGAAGCTCGTTTGCCTCTTCGCGCGCCTTTGCCAGCAGCCGGTCGTGCTCAACGCCAATTTTTTCGACCTCGAGGTCGAGTGCCTGCTGCGCCTTTTTCGTTTCCAACCGTAATCGTTCGATCTCTTCTTCCATGGTTCGCGCTTCCCGATGACTGCGCTCGATCGCCGAAATGAGGTCTTCGAACCGTGTTCCTTCTTCCGTAATCAGAGCGCGGGCGCTGTCAATAATTCGTGGAGACAGGCCGAGTCGACTTGAGATGACAAAGGCATTGCTTACACCCGGTACGCCAATCAATAGCTTGTACGTCGGGCTAAGCGTTTCTGTATCGAATTCGCAGCACGCGTTTTCGACGTCAGGCTCATTCATCGCATACCCTTTGAGTTCCCGGTAATGCGTTGTCGCAACTGTGTGACATCCCGATGCCTTCAGGTGATCTAGTATTGCGATAGCGAGTGCCGCGCCCTCAGATGGATCAGTACCCGCGCCCAGTTCATCAAGTAAAACTAGCGTTCCCTCCCCCGCGTTCTCAGTGATACGAACAATCTCACGCATGTGAGAGGAAAAGGTCGACAAACTCTGCTCAATGCTCTGTTCATCTCCAATATCAACTTCAACATTCCCAAACCACGATACGTGAGATCCAGACGCCACCGGAATAAAAAGGCCTGCCATTGCCATTAATGTGAGCAACCCGCATGTTTTGAGCGTAACCGTTTTGCCTCCCGTATTAGGCCCTGTGATAACAAGCGTCCGAAACGTCTTGCCCAGTTCGAAATCAATCGCGACAACTTGGTCGCGCGCGATAAGCGGATGTCGTGCCCGGCGAAGCACGATGATGCCGTGCTCATTTAATGCCGGGCGTGTGGCGTCAATCGCGAGTGCATATCTTGCCTTTGCCATCGCGAAATCTAATTCAGCGAGAATGACCGTATTTTCGAGCAATGCGTCGTGTTGTGTTGACACGATGCCTGACAATTCTTTGAGAATCACCAGCACCTCATGTTGTTCGGCAGCCTCCAGCTCGCGAATCTTATTGTTGAGTTCAACAACCGCCATCGGTTCTACAAAAAGTGTATTGCCCGTCGAAGAAGTGTCGTGAACCAGCCCCCTTACGGCAGCTCTGCGATCGGATCTTACAGGAACAACGTAGCGTCCGCCACGTATTGTGATAATAGTCTCCTGTAATGCGTCTGCGTGCTTGACGAGCACGCGATCGAGCTCACGACGGACGGCGTCCTGAGCGTCTCGTTGTTTTTTTCTGATTGAAAAAAGCGTGTCACTAGCACGGTCGAATAATTCGTCTTCACCTGCTATTGATTGCTCTAATCGTTTAAGGAAACCCGGAAACGCTTCAAGACGCTTCGCCTTCTGATGAACGGCCAAGTCGTCATCCTGACCTTCGCGGTTGCCGGTCACTTCGGCAAGCATCCGTTCAACCGCGCGGAGGAATGCGGCAATACGGAGCAGATCGGCACAAGACAAGACAGCTCCAACTGCGGCCTGCCTGACAGCTGGCCTGATGTCATTGATCCCGGCAAACGGAAGATCGCCATACTTGAGAAGACGCGCAACCGCGTCTTCTGTTTCAGTGAGCCATGATTCTGATTCAAGGGCAGTGTGCGCCGGAAGCAACGCACTGCAGAGCATACGACCCGGCAGTGTCAGCGCGCGTTCCGCAACAAGTTCAATGATTGTGTTGTATTCGAGGTTTTTGAGCGTTTTCTCACGCATTGTCTTTTTGCTTACCAGGGAAAAATTGCGTGATCCCATAATGGATCGTCGCGATGGCTGAACAGGTAACGGCCGGGATGAAAGCGACCTGGCGGACCCACCCGTCACCCTGTGGCACCAAGAACATGACGGTCACCGCAACTACAAAGAGAAAAGTAGATATTTTGCCGATTATGTTAGCGTAAACAACAACCTTAAGTTTTGTCAAAAGAAGTGTACTTGCGAATAACATGAGAAACTCGCGAATAACGTAATAAAGGGGAACCCAGATCGGAATCAGATTCACGGAAGACATCATGATTACCGTCACAACCTGGAAAACTTTGTCGACGAAAGGATCAAAAAGTTTTCCGAATTCTGTCATCATATCAAAACGGCGCGCAATGAAACCATCGAGGAAATCAGTCGCCCAAATTGCAAGAAAGACAATGAAGGTTGCGACTCGGTACTCAGGCCATCTCGAAATCATGATTCCCAGAGGGGCAATGGCAAAAAATCGGATCAAGGTCAACACGTTGGGAATATTGAGAACAATGCAGAATTCATCATTGTTGTCGGGATCATTCATGGGTTGAACATTACCTTTTTGTGTCATGCACCACTGCCTGTTCTTGTGCCTTCACCGGATCGTCGGTTTGTGCTGACGCGGATCTGTCAACTGCGGTACTCTACTGATAATTCCTGTCTTTATTGTCTCATATAATGAGCGATCATTCTATCTACTATAGAACACCAAAATTGTCGGCTCCAAAACGATCCATCAGAAGCATCGCGTTGTCAGCGCTCCAATCAACAGAGGGTACGCTGATGTTGGATAAGAATGTGCCTTGCGCTTCATCAAACAAACGCACAGGGATATCACCCTCAAAGAAAACCAGGGCAGCCTGAAGCGATTCAAGATAACGATCCTTTGCAGCTTGCCTGGGAATCCTAATCACAATTGATTCCGGCTTGTCAATCAGGTTAGCTCGCCGGTCGTCGTTGCAGTCACTTACAGACGGTCTTTCTCCTAAAACTTCCTGCGGTTTGCCGTTGCCACCCTGCCTGTGTCCATTGCGTTGCGGAGATCGTGTGTTCGCTTGGCGCGACTCCTGCCTCCGGCCATTGTTATTATAATTTTTGCTTTGACGTCCGCTGTATTTTGCTTGCTTGATATCATCGGGTAATCCGCGCAAGTCAGCCGTGAGTGGAGCCATAGCATCAGCCAGAAGCTTGGGCTCCTCTTCCCTGAGATCGAGCGTGCCTGCGATGATGAGAGCGCTATAGTCATCCATGAGATGGTGGAATTGTGTGTATGCTTTTGGAAAAACAACCACTTCCCAGCTACCGCCTTCGTCCTCCATCGTGATAAATGCCATGCGATCATTATTTCGTGTGTAAAGATCGCGGCGCGTGGTTACAAGTCCCGCCATAATTACGCGATCCCGGTCAGCAAAACGGACCGGTTGTTCGCTTGCCTCAACGTCGATGACATCGAGAACATCACCTTCCGTAACCGGACTTTCCGGTTTGAGTTCGCTGCTGCAAACAATCGGAAGTGAATCCAGTGCTTCCTTATACGTGCCCAACGGATGGCCCGTTAAATAGAGCCCCGTCATCTCTTTTTCCATCATCAGCCGCTCAAGCAAAGCAAACTCGGGCACATTGGGATAATGAGGTTCCTCAGTCTGCGAGAAGTCGTCACCGCCCTGAAATTCAAAGAAGGAGATCTGCCCTTCCATCACTCTTTTTTTGGCGTTTAAGATACTGTCGCTGAACGGTTCAATGACAGCCACCATGCTGGAACGTTGGACGCCGAATACATCGCACGCGGATGAACGCACAAGGCTTTCAATCATTTTACGATTGAGCGATGAATCACACATACGCCGAATGAAATCACCGAAGGATGAAAATGGCCCATTTTCGTTGCGCTCAACTACGAGCGCGGCTATCGCATCTTTGCCGACATTCTTGACAGCAGCCAACCCAAACCTGATTGCCTGTCCTTCCGGCGCGAAGCTCACGGCGCTCTTGTTGATATCTGGAGGCAGAACCGGCACAGCCATCTCCTCCGCTGTGCGAACGTACCGATCCGCCTTATCGAGATCTCCCAAATTAGAATTCAAAATTGCCGCCATATACTCTACAGGATAATAATATTTACACCATGCCGTATTGTAAGCAATCGCGGCATAAGAAGCCGCATGAGCCTTATTAAACGCATACCCGGCGAACGCGTAAATATCCTCAAAAAGTTTCTCCGCAACCTTTCGCGGCACACCATTCGCCATAGCCCCAGCGACCGGTATCCCTTTGTCATCGACACCGCCTTCGATGAAAAGTGTGCGATAACTTTGGAGGAGACTCTCATTCTTTTTACCCATCGCGCGTCGTACGTTATCTGCCTGAGCCAGGGAGAATCCGGCGAGATCACGGACAATACGAATGACCTGTTCCTGATAAACGATAACGCCATATGTGACCTTGAGAATGGGCTCCAGGAGCGGCCAATCGTAGTGTATTTTTCGAGTATCGTGACGTGCTTCAACATACCTCGGAATCTGTTCCATTGGTCCGGGACGGAACAGTGAAATACCGGCAATAATATCCTCAAATGATTCGGGTTGCAGTTCCCGCAAAAATTGCGTCATACCGCCGCCCTCAAGTTGAAAAACCGCGTTCGTGTCCCCTCGGCTAATCATCTCGTATATGTTGGGATCGTCATACGTCATCGTATCGAAATCAATGCCTCGTCCCGTCTTCTCTTCGACGAGCCGCGAGGCTTCCTGCAGCACGGTCAGTGTGCGAAGGCCCAGAAAATCAAATTTCAAAAGACCAACATCCTCAATGTCATCTTTTGTGAATTGAACAACAATTGATTCATCGTTTCTTGAAAGTGGCGCGATCTCACACACAGGTTTACCAGCGATGATGACTCCGGCCGCATGGGTCGACGCATGGCGCGGCATTCCTTCAAAGCCACGAGCAAGATCAATGACCCTCCGCGTGACGTCATCTTCGTCATAGAGCTTCTTCAAGTCGGGGTTGAGCTCAAGCGCGAGATCGATTGTTATCTTAAGCTGGTTGGGAACCATCTTGGCGATCCGGTCTGTTTCGGCGTACGACACATCAAGTGCCCTACCAACATCTCGAATAACGGCACGAGCTGCCAGTGTCCCGAAGGTAATGACTTGGCAGACATGATCTGCGCCATATTTCTCTGTCACATAATCAATCACCTCACCGCGACGTTCATAACAGAAATCGATATCGAAATCAGGCATGCTGACGCGCTCTTTGTTGAGGAACCGCTCAAACAGCAATTCGTATTTCATGGGATCAATATCCGTTATAAAGAGTGAGTAAGCGGCTAATGAAGCCGCGCCTGATCCGCGCCCCGGTCCGACGATAATGTCCTGCTCTCTCGCGAAACGGATAAAATCCCAGACAATCAAGTAATAATCAGCATATCCCATGCTGTTGATGACTGCGAGTTCGTGTTCGAGTCGCTCAACGTATACGTCGCGTTCGATGCCTGTCTTCCGCGCCTCCAGTCGTTTCTCTAGTCCTTCGTAACACAGTCGGCGAAGCATCTCAGCGACCGTCTCTCCGTCTGCTGTTTCAAAATCGGGAAGTGATATTTCACCTGTTTCGAGTTCGACCTGACAGCGATTCGCTATTTTTTCCGTGTTCGCCAACGCGTCCGGCACGGCACTGAATATCTCGCCCATTTCTTCTGGCGAACGCACATAAAGGGTATCCGTGCCCATTTTCATGCGGTCAGGCGTATTGATTGTTTTACCCGTCTGCATACAAAGCAGCACATCATGGGCAAATGCATCTTCTCTGCGAAGATAATGACAGTCATTGGTCGCGACCAGCGGAATTCCCGTTCTGCGACTGATCTTGATCAGCTCAGCGTTGACGACCGCCTGATCCGCTAATCCGTTAGCCTGTATTTCCAGGAAATAATTGTCTTGACCGAACAACTCATTGTGCTCGAGCGCGACCTCTTCTGCCTTTTCTCGCTGTCCTTCGAGAACAAGTCGTGAAACCTCCCCGGACAGACATGCGGAGAGAGCAATCAACCCTTCATGGTGTTGAGCCAGAAGCTCTTTATCAACCCTAGGTCTGTAGTAGAACCCGTCCACATAACCGGCCGAGACGAGCTTCACGAGATTGTGATAGCCTTGATTGGTTTCCGCAAGCAAAATTAGGTGGTGCGGTTCCCGGTCAAGGGCACCCTCTTTGTCCGTATGGCTTCTCGGTGAAACATAGACTTCACA
>LFTF01000026.1:20214-24611 GCA_001512945.1 Clostridiales bacterium DTU023
ATCTCGAGCAATTTGTTGACGCGTTCGAGAACAATACGTTCAAATGTCTTTTGTCTGGCTTGACATACATCGCGATCGTCTCCGTAACATCCAAAATAAACTTTAATTTTCGGCTCTGTTCCTGAAGGACGCACGCACATAAAGTCAAGATTTTTCAATTGGTAAAGCAAAACATTGCTTTCGGGGAAGTCGAGCGCCTTCTTGCCCCCTGATTCGAGGTCAATCTGCACACCACGCTGAAAATCCGACAACGATTCGATACCAAGCGTCTCAAACCCGTCAAATGGCTTGTCACGCAAAGCGCTCATCGCGCTGGCAATTTTTTCAAGACCAACTTTTCCTTCACGGTAAATAGAGATTGTGTTTTCTGCTGCAAAACCATATTTTTCATAAAATTGCTCGAGACGGTCTGCCAATGTTTGACCTTGTTCGGCAGATACCGCAGCCATCTCCGCTATCAGCAGGCAGCTCACGACCGCGTCCTTATCACGCACATCATTGCCGGCAAGATAGCCGAAACTCTCCTCATAACCGAACTCAAATGAACCCCCGGCAAGATCACCGTATTTATGGATCTCGTGCGCGATGTGTTTGAATCCCGTCAGTGACAGATAGAGGTCCGTCCCATAATGCTCCGAAATGGCGCGCGTCAGCCGTGAGGAAACAATGGTCGAAACACAAAATGCATTTTCGGGAAGCTCACCTCGCTCCGCCTTTGTTCCCAGGATATAATCCATGAGAAGAAGTCCAATCTCATTGCCGGACAGCAAAACGAACTCGTCATCGCCACTTCGGATGGCAACGCCTGTGCGGTCAGCGTCCGGATCAGTCGCCATGACGAGATCCGCGCCTGCGCGTCTTGCCTGGGCAATAGCAAGTTCCAGCGTTTCGGGTAATTCCGGGTTCGGAGTTGGGGTGGTCGGGAAGTTTCCGTCCGGGAGCTCTTGTTCAGGGACAACACGAACATTTGTAAACCCATGTTTTGCCAGAATACGGCGTACCGGTTTGTTGCCCGTTCCGTTGAAGGGAGAGTAGACAATCGGCAATGCCGCCTGCTTTTTGACGATATCGCCATTCAAGGTCAGTTCGAGGAGCATCTCGTCATACGCCTCATCGAGATCGGCGCCCATCCAGCAGAAAAGCGGTGACGCGCTCGCTTGTTCAAAAGACATCGTCTTCTCAAGGACGCCCGTCAAATCCGTGACAGTCGACATCATCTCGGATACGCGATCAGCAGCCTCAGGCCCCAGTTGAGCGCCATCCGGCCCATATGCCTTGAACCCGTTGTACTGTTTGGGGTTGTGGCTTGCTGTCAGCATGATCCCCCCTTCACAATCGAAACGTCGGATCGCATATGAAAGCAAGGGCACCGGACGCAATTCGTCAGAGAAACGGACGGTTAATCCGTTGGTAATGAACACACATGCGGCAAGCTCTGCGAATTCGCGTGATCGGTTGCGTGAATCGTAAGATATCGCGATGCCTTTTCGGCATGCCTCTTCTCCAAGCGATTTCAAATACTGGGCGAACCCCCATGCGGCGCGCGCGACGGTGTACCGGTTCATGCGATTGCTCCCCGCACCCATAATGCCGCGCAGACCGGCTGTTCCAAATTGCAATTCCTGATAGAAGCGATCCTCAATCTCCTCTGTCTGGTCGGCAATTGAAACAAGCTCTGAAAGTGTCGATGTATCCATCTTTGGGTTTGCTAACCAACTCTCATAAACTATTTGTGCGCGTGTTTTTTTCATAGTGAACTCCTTGTACAGAACATTGTTAAATGTAAAACCAGTTTATCATAAGAGCAGATTTTGCCCTCACAAAAGTAACAATGTGAGACGTGCTTTTTTGAAACTCAAACTGCCAGATGACCGCGGATCAGAATAAGCTGGTCCCTCAGGATAGCGGCGAGCTCGAAATCGTGTCGCCTTGCCGCTGCATTCATTTCTTTTTCCATCCGTTTGGCACGCTTTTGCAGGTCAACATAAGAAAGTTTTGACAGTTCCCTATCATAGCGTTCCACATCGTCGGCTGTTTCGAGCAATTCGTCCTCAACAAGCTCAAAGCTTGTATCGATCAAACCGCGAATTTCCTTTTGTATGGTCGTAGGCGTGATGTCATGTGCCTCGTTGTAAGCTCTTTGGATGTCACGCCGTCTATTCGTCTCTTCGATGGCGCGTTCCATAGAGGCGGTCACTTCATCGGCATAGAGAATGACGCGCCCATTAACGTTTCGCGCGGCACGTCCGATGATCTGCACCAGTGAAGTCGTCGAACGCAGAAATCCTTCTTTGTCCGCGTCAAGGATAGCGATCAGAGATACCTCAGGGAGATCGAGACCTTCCCGCAATAAGTTAATTCCGACCAGTACATCGAAATTGCCTTTACGCAGTTTTCTCAAGATCTCAAGCCGCTCAACCGTCACAATATCTGAGTGGAGATATTCGACACGAAGATTTTCTTCTTTGAGGAAGTCGGCGAGATCCTCCGCCATACGCTTTGTCAACGTCAAAACGAGCGTGCGCTCTCCCCTCTTTATCGTTTCCCGAATTCCAAGAACCAAATCTTCAATCTGGTTCTCGACGGGCCTTACAAAAACTTGGGGATCGATCAGCCCGGTCGGTCGAATAATTTGTTCGACAATCTGAGTGGAATGTTCAAATTCGTATGCGGCCGGCGTCGCGGAGATGTACAACGTCTGACCGGCCCGTTCCACAAATTCATCAAAACTCAATGGACGGTTATCAAATGCCGATGGCAACCGGAATCCATAGTCAATAAGCGATTCCTTACGCGACTGATCGCCTCGCACCATCGCCCCTATTTGTGGCACAGATACGTGGGATTCGTCGATGACAAGCATGTAATCGTCAGGAAAGAAGTCCATCAACGTGTAGGGAGGCTGCCCCGGCGAACGCCCGGTCAAATGACGCGAGTAGTTCTCGATCCCCTTGCAGAAGCCCGTCTCAATCATCATCTCCATGTCATAGCGCGTCCGCTGCTCCAATCGATAAGCTTCGACGAGTTTGCCCTCCCGGCGAAAGGTTTCAAGTCGTTCCTCGAGTTCAGCCCCGATCGAGATGACCGCTCGCTTCATTTTTTCTTGGGTTGTCGCGTAATGGCTGGCCGGAAAAATCGCAACGTAATTGCGTCCCGTGATCGATCTCCCCGTTATGGAATCTACCTCGCGAATCTCTTCGATCACGTCACCGAAAAAACTGATGCGTGTCAGGGTGTTCTCATGAGACGCGGGAAAAATATCGATGACATCGCCTCGCACACGAAAAGTGCCTCGCTTCAATTCGAAGTCATTGCGAACGTACTGAATGCGAACAAGATCGGCGATGATCTCGTCGCGACTCCGCACCATACCGGGGCGCATACTGACCATAAGGCTCTTATAATCGTCAGGATCTCCGAGACCGTAAATACAGGAAACAGAGGCGACAACGATTACATCGCGCCGCTCCAGCAGTGACGATGTCGTTTTGTGACGAAGACGGTCAATTTCATCGTTGATCGCCGAATCTTTTTCAATATACAAGTCTCGCGTTGGAAGATAGGCCTCAGGCTGGTAATAATCGTAATAACTGACAAAATATTCGACCGCGTTTTCGGGGAAAAGTGCCATGAATTCGGCGCATAGCTGCCCTGCAAGCGTCTTATTGTGAGCGATGACTAGCGTGGGACGCTGTGTGCGTTCGATAACACTTGCCACGGTGAATGTTTTGCCCGATCCTGTTACGCCGAGCAACGTCTGGCCTCTGTCGCCACGTTCAAGGCCCTCAACCAGTTGGTCAATCGCCTCAGGTTGATCACCTTTCGGTGTCATGTCAGTTTCCAGGCGAAATAGTCCGGGAAGTTTATCAGTGCCTTTCATATTATGAAAGTGGCTCTAAAAGACGCAACTCCTCAAGCTTGTTCCGCACAGCGGCAATATCCTGCCAGAGAAATGTCTTTTTTGACGGATCGCGCAACACGTAAGCGGGATGAAAAGTCGGCATGATATGGCATTCATTGGAGACTGTCCATATACCTCTTGCTTTCGTTATTCCCAGGTCAGATCCCGTAAAGTAGCGATATGCGGTTGCTCCCATCAGCAGATAAACGGTCGGACGCACAATGCGCATCTGCTCGGTGAGAAGAGGACGGCAGCAGGCTGCCTCATCCCGTGTTGGCACACGGTTCCCGGGAGGTCGACACTTGACGATATTGCAGATATGGTAGTCTTCCTCTCGAAAACCAAAACTTGCGAGCAGCAGATCTAGCAGTTTGCCGGAGCGTCCTACGAACGGTATGCCCTGTTTGTCCTCTTCCGCTCCCGGCCCTTCTCCCAGAATCATCAGCGGGGCATCGATACCGCCACGCCAGACAACAACGTTCTGCCGGGATTTTGA
>LFTF01000130.1 GCA_001512945.1 Clostridiales bacterium DTU023
ATCAGAAACTGGTCTTCACAAAAGACTTGGATCTTGAAAATGTCACAGGTGACCTGACGGCGACCGAAGCTGCGATCCGGGATGCGGTGGTCTTAGAGACCGTCGTCGGCACCGGCTCACAAATCGAGATGCTGCTAGTCAAAGGGACGTCGCTGCGGATCGGCCAAAGCGAAGCGACCTTGGCGTATAACCTCAAGGTGGACATCGCGGGTCTTACAATCGACGATACCGTCTTGAACGAGATCCTGCCTGACGCGCAACAAGCCAGTGGAGCCGCGGAGATGATCCTGGGCGCGTTGGAGATTTTCGATACAATCGCATCAGGGATGCAAAACGCGACCGTCTCAGTGAACGTCCAGCGGGTGCCGGACAGCACGGTGATATTCGTTGATTACGATGGGACTGTCTTAGCCACCCAGACGGTGTATCCTGGCGGCGACGCGGAAGCTCCCGCGGATCCGACGAGGACAGGCTTTGTCTTCGACGGATGGGATTTGCCATTCACGAACGTCACGGGTAATCTGACGATCACAGCCAAATATAAAGACGCGACCTATACGTTGACGTACAGCGCAGGCGAACACGGCAGCATCACGGGTCTTACCCCGCAGACGGTTAACCACGGCTATTCCGGGACAGCCGTCACGGCACAAGCTGACACAGGCTATCACTTTGTAAAATGGAGCGACGGTTCTACACAGAATCCTCGCATTGACACGACTGTAATTTCAGACATCACAGTTGAAGCTGAATTTGCGATCAATCAATACACGGTCACATTCGTTTATCTAGATGCCCTAGTCCAGATTGTCACAGAGACGCAGACGGTCGCTCATGGTAGCGGCGCGACAGCACCGGCAATCCCGACCATAACAGGCCATGTCTTCACTGGTTGGAATAAAGTGTTCAACAACATAACGGGTAACTTGACGGTCACGGCTCTTTACGATGTCGCGACTTACACGTTGACGTACACCGCAGGCGAGCATGGCAGCATTACGGGTATTACCCCGCAAACGGTTGACCACAGAGATGACGGGACAGCCGTCACGGCGCAAGCCGACACAGGCTACCACTTTGTAAAATGGAGCGATGATTCGACACAGAATCCTCGCATCGATACAAATGTAATGTCAGATATCACAGTGGAAGCTGAATTTGCTCCAAATGATCACACAGTCACTATTAACTACTTGGAAGTAGATGAATTCGGAGTTCTGGTCTCGACCATCAGCTCCTCCGTCGCAGACAAAGCATTTGGCGAAGCCTATGACGCGACCCAAGTCGATCCCGAAGGATTCACTTTTGTGGACAGCACAGGCGACGCGGTGATCGGAACGGTAGACGGCGATATAGTTGTAAATCACTACTACACGAGAAACGACTATAAGATCACGGTCAATTACGTTGAGGTAGATGAGCTGGGGT
>LFTF01000083.1:0-236 GCA_001512945.1 Clostridiales bacterium DTU023
ATCACTCCCGCAACTGTTACGGTATACCTCAGCAACATCGGTCGGAGTATTGCTCCTGCCAAGGTCCCGACAATAAAAATACCAACGTGGAGAAGAAAATACCAGCTCTTCCAAGTGTCTCCCCGCTTGCCCCGAAGTCTTTCGCCCACCACTACGCCGGCATCGGTGAGATAGCCTGTCATGTGTGTTGTGCGTGATGTAATACCCCTGAAGGACTTGAGGATGCCATTTTGTAC
>LFTF01000083.1:340-1699 GCA_001512945.1 Clostridiales bacterium DTU023
GCGATGACAGAACCGATGAAGAAACAGGCAATGAGGGCGAGATAGATAGCGAACAACGTCCAGCTTCCATCCTTGATGGCGATTGCTAACTGTGTGACGTTCCCCGTCTGATGAGACACCGCAAACGTTGAGCCAATAGTTGCCTCAGCATTTGTGAAGCCTGCCGAGAACGTCAATATAGCTACCCACACCGTGGCTCTTTTTCTCGTCGCATCGTCCAACAAACCCACCGCCTCTTCAATGAAATTACGTTATTCACAAACTGTCTTGACGTTTATAGAATAGGGTAACTAGCCGTTAAATGCACCTGCCCTATCATAAGCGATAGAACAGTGCCAGCGCCAGTGGAGTTATAAGGTTTGATAAGAAAGCATTGTCAGAATGAAAACTGCCCCCGAGCATGTCGAGGGCAGTTCAATCTTCGTGTGTATTGCGAGTGGTGCCTGCTCAAATCACAGACAACATCACTTCTGTCAGAGACTCAATGGGTTAATAGTTGACAGCGTGAATCTCGAAATAGGCTTGATCGTGTTTGCAGGCGGGGCAAAGCTTGGGTGGCTTTTTCCCAACATGTAGGTGACCGCAGTTGCGGCAGATCCAAACCGTTTCGCCATCTTCTCTCTCAAAGACGATATCCTCTTCGATGTTGGCAAGGAGACGGCGATAGCGTGCCTCGTGGTGTTTCTCAATAGCGGCAACAAGACGGAACATTGTCGCGACGTCTTTGAAGCCTTCTTCCTCAGCATCCTTAGCAAACCCGTCATACATATCGGTCCACTCGTAATGCTCGCCGTCGGCTGCATCTTCCAGGTTGTCTGTCGTGGCGGGGATATCGTCCCCATGAAGCAACTTGAACCAGAGCTTGGCGTGCTCTTTTTCGTTTCTTGACGTCTCCTCAAAGAAGGCACCTATCTGCTCGTAACCTTCCTTCTTGGCCTTTGATGCATAATACTGGTATTTGGTGTGGGCCATGGATTCGCCGGCAAAAGCTTCCTGCAGATTGGCCTCCGTCTTGGTTCCTTTGATATCTTTCATGCTCTGTTATCATCCTTTCAATTGTTTTATCTTGAATGGCTTCGGTCGATCTTTGATCGATACCGAGCGCCTTCGTATCCTACGGTCGATTATATCATCTCTCAATCTACCAAACTTTTGGGCAATATACGGTGATTTATTTTCGAACAGCCAATCGTATCAAAAGCCACTGATTTTAGGACCATCTTCGTTGATCTGGATGTCAAGAACGGCTTAGTCTGGCTCCACATTTGGATCCGTTCATGCGGGGGAGGTGCCCGGCATCGCTCCTAGCACATCGCACAAACTCTCGAGCATAAAGCGGTCGACCGGTTCTATCGCTTT
>LFTF01000083.1:1784-2615 GCA_001512945.1 Clostridiales bacterium DTU023
GAATGCCTGGCGTACCATTCGAGTCGTTCGAGATTGTCGATCACATGGCCGCGTCCAAGCGAGGTCAAAATATGGGTAATTCGTGGACAAGCGTTGATCCGTTCGAGAGATTGTGCAACATCCGTACACTCATCGATGGCGCGATGGAACGTCACGTGAAAATCTGTACCGTCAAGCAGACGTTCGAGCGTGTCTATGTCGGCGATACCATGCTCATCAAGAATCCCGGTAACAATGTGCTGGACGCCGAGCTCATGGAGTCTTAGGGCATCGCTCCGCATTTCTTCGAGATCGGCTTCAGAGTAGTAAAAACCAGAACGGTTTGGTCGGAGCATGACGGCGACGGGAATTGTTACGCGGGCGAGAACCAAACGTACGAGACCGTCACTCGGGGTGAAACCGCCTTCGCAGAGAGCGGAGACGAGTTCAATACGATGGCCGCCCGCTCCCTGAATCGCAAGAGCGTCCGAAAGACTTGTCGCNNCATCATGAACCGGTTAAGAATAAAAAAAGCTGACCAGCTACAAAGAGTTGGTCAGCCGACAATCGCCGCAAACAAGGGCAGTTCGTACTCGAGATTATTTTTTACCAAACAGACCTTTGGCCTTTTTAATCGCGCCACCCGTTTTCTCGACAGAAAGCTTGGCTTTAATACCATCGATGATCGATTTGATCTGATCATCCGGGAGCTTAACACCTATAGCTTTCTCTACGGCTTTGACAGGGTCACTCGAGAACAGGCTGGCAAACCCTTTGTCCTGTTTGATTCTCTTTACAAGATCTTCAATGGTTGATTTGATGTTCATATCATTCTCCTTAGTTTGATTGTTA
>LFTF01000083.1:2726-12636 GCA_001512945.1 Clostridiales bacterium DTU023
CTGATTCAGGATAATGAACAGCCGTTACAATTGATAAGGACATGTTGTTTTCAAAGAGGAGTGCCTGATGGACAGTAAAGATAAAACAAAAAAAGCCATTCTCGACCACTATGAGTCCTTGTCTACGGGAGTGATAAGTGTTCAAGGTGACGCGCGAACCATTACCGAGTCGCTGGGATATAGCGACGAAGATCTGGAGTCACTTCCCGATGAAGTTGATCTGGGACTTGGTTGCGGTAATCCACACGTTTTGGCGAAACCACAGCCAGGTGAGAGCGTACTGGATCTTGGATCCGGTAGGGGACTTGACTGCTTCATTGCCGCCAAAGCGGTCGGCAAATCAGGACAAGTGACCGGAGTCGATGCTCTGGAGAGCATGGTTAATAAGGCAAATGAGATTGCAGGAAAACAAGGTTTCACAAACTGTCATTTTGTTCAGGGTGAAATTGAGGAAATTCCGTGCGCAGATAATTCTCTTGATCTCGTGATGAGCAACTGTGTGATCAATCTGTCACTTCGCAAACCGACTGTTTATCGCGAAATATTCCGTGTCTTAAAACCCGGCGGCCGTGTCGCGATCTCCGATATCACAACCAAGAAAGCGCTTCCCCCCGAATGGGTTGCCGATCCTCATATGGCGAAGACTTGAGTAGGCGGTGCCTGGTCTGCGGCGCAGATCAAACGAGCTTTCAGCAAAATCGGTTTTGTGAAGATTCAAATAGTCAGTGAACAAGTAACACAAGCTTACGCCCGGAAATGGGGTCACGGCTTGGTCATACGCGAATACATACAGAGTAGCCTTATCTATGCGGAAAAACCTAAAGAGACAAGCCGAGGTAGTGTCTCAGTCGCAGGTACGCGGATAGCGAGCGAAACGGAATAAGTTCATTCTAAAAAAACAGCCGTCACGATGTTGTTTTTCTGTTTGCTCGGCAGTTACGACCGCTGATGCAGATAAGCATACCGCCCAAGAATCCGGCGATGTGTGCCCACCAAGCTATACCATCGGCTCCGCCCATGATTCCGGACAAGAGCTGTAACAAAATCCAGAAGACCAGGAATACATATGCGGGGATATTGATGAGGAAAGGCACAATCGGTACCAGTGTCAATATTCGCGCATGCGGGTACAAAATCAGGTAAGCGCCCATGACCCCGGCAATGGCACCGGAGGCCCCGAGTGTGAAAACATCGGAATTCAGTTGAGACAGCGTATGCGCGAAGATAGCGATCAACCCTGTTCCGATATAAAAGAAGACGTATTTAATCGGTCCAAGGAAATCCTCGACATTGTCTCCGAACAGCCAGAGTATCCACATATTGCCGATGAGATGGCTGATGCCTCCGTGTAAAAACATGCTTGTAATAAGTGGCCAGTAAAGCTCTTTCGCCTGAATTGCTTGGGAGAAACCGAGTGGCGTGAAGGCGTAGCGCTGGAAAAATATCTCTAAATCCAATAGATTCAACGTCGACTGATAAATAAAGACGACAACATTAATGGCGATCAGGGTGATCGTAATAAAAGGGATTTTGTGACTTGGCTCGCTATCTCTTAAAGGAATCATGATTCGCTTACTCTGGCGCTTTTGCGTCCGTTCCCCTTTAAATTACATGCGGACAAGAGGACAGTCCGCATGCGCCTATAAACCATTGAAAANNATCAATTATTCCTGCTGTAACTCTCGGCTCAGCATTGAAAACGGAGTCGTATCACCGAGCAATATATATCCCACGAGTTTATCTCCGAGGAAATTTCTGCGGTCATATGTGAGCTGTGTTTCGTCAAAAGAAATCTGGGACGTGACTTCAGGATCCTTAGGCTTGATGTCACCTGCCGACGCGATACGAGTCTCCATGGTATTGACGAGATAGGGCGGAGTAGGGATCACGCAGATCTCATCGCCGCCGGCCGCATTGGTTCCCGCAACTTTGCCTTCTCGCGTGGATACGGCCCAAAGCCCAAACCAGAGGCCATCCATCACTGCGCAGTCACCGGCCGCATAGATATCGGGGATATTGGTTTCCAAACGGTTATTCACGACGAAGCGGCGGTCAATCTCGATCGGCTCGCCGTCCATGACTTCGACACGTGCTCGGACGCCGGTCGCGACAAGAATAATCTCACAGGCAATGACCGTGCCGTCCTCCAGACGGACGCCGGAAACCCTGCCGGTTTTCGGGTCGGCTAGAATCTCTTCAGTGGAGGCGTTTTTTAGTACATTGACGCCGACGCGTTCGACCTGTTCCTGAAACATGGCGCTGGAACGTTCATCGAGCTGTCTGGCAAGGAGCGAAGTATCGCGCTCCAAAATGGTTGTCTCAAGACCGCGTTTCTTCAATGCGTAAGCGACTTCAAGACCGAGTAGTCCACCGCCGATCACGACGGCCGATTTGGCTTTTTCAATATAGTCAGAGATCTTGAATGCATCATCGAGTGTCCAGAGCGTAAATACCCCTTCGTGTTTGCATCCATCCATAGGCGGTAAGAAACTGTGGCTGCCTGTCGCGAGGATCAGCTTGTCGTAAGCAACCAATGAGCCGTCTTCGAGTTCGACCTCGTGTCTGTCTGAGTGGACTTGCTTGACGACAACTCCACGTCGAAGCTCAAAGCGGTTGGATTCGTACCAGGCTTCGTTGTGGAGAAGGATTTTATCGGCACTAGTCGGATCCATCACAACACCCGGAAGTCGGGGGCGATGATACGGAAGATGTGGATTTTCCGATAGGATGATAATTCGAACGTCCGGGTTTGTTTTACGGGCGGCGTCTGCGGCGGATAGTCCGGCGATCCCACTTCCGATGATCACAATGGTCTGCTCTGTCATAATATAACCTCCTTTACGAGGAAAAAGTCTTGATTAGTCAGTATATGCTGTGTATATTCTTTTATCCTTCGGTGAGAATCAGATATTCACTATGATACATACGCTTGTATCATAATTACCAGCGCGACTGGTGTCAAACCAAATGACAAACCGTATCGATCGCGCCTTGTTCGTGTAAAATGAAAGGACACTTTGTCAAAGGGGGTGCTCGATGGTGAACGAACTACCTAAAAAACGAAAAAACATACCCGATATCACGACGGCACTCCGCAGAGATGTCATACATATGCCATCCATCATTTCCGAGTGTTCCGGTATCCGTATATATGGTCGGCGTATCAAGTCAATTATATTCACAACCGACGTGGCGCAAATCATAAACCACAACGCAGACGCGGTCATGGCTGTCTATCCATTCACGCCGCATCCCGCGATTAGTTATGCGATTGTCGGCATATCTCCTGTTCCTGTCTTTGCAGGTGTCGGTGGCGGAACAACCGGAGGGAAACGGTGCGCGCAGATTGCTATTTTCGCTGAAGCGCAAGGAGCCATGGGGCTTGTCGTCAATTCACCGACGACGCTGGAGACAATCCGGGCCATTGCCGAGGTGGTGGATACGCCGATCATCTGCACTGTTGTGTCGGAGTTCATGGACATTGGTTCACGCATTGCCGCAGGTGTTTCTATCCTCAATGTGAGTGGTGCTACGCGGACGGTTGATATCGTAAAGAAAATTCGCGCAAGCTATCCCGATGTCCCCATAATCGCGACAGGCGGCCCGACGGATCAAACAATTCTGGAGACAATCCAGGCAGGCGCAAACGCTATTACATTCACACCGCCGACGAGCGCAGAACTTTTTAAAAAGAAGATGGATATTTATCGTCGGAAGGCGTCAGACGATTTTAAAGATGGCGAGGGATTAGCTTGAGTATGCTTGCAAGTCCATCTCGTATATGAAGGGCTTTTGCAGGTTTAGCAGAAAGGAACAGCATGTTACAAGAAACTATATTCGAATATAAAAAATATTTCGCGGATGGTGCGGAGACAGAACTCCGCGCCCAGTACAATGAGGCGCGAAGAGCGATTATTTTATGTGGTCAGCTTGTTGCGAATAGCAGCAGCGATTACACAGGCGTGAGCGCGCGAGTCCGCAAAGGGGGCGTTTACGGTTTCTCTTCGACGGGCGAATATACGGAGGATTCCGCCAGAAGAGTTCTAGAAGAGGCGACTTCAAACGCGGAAATTTTGGAGAACCATGCCAGACCAGTCAAAGGGTCGCTTCCAGTGATCGAGCGTGGGATGCGTCCGATCTCCGAAACGATTCAGAGCGTCACGCAGCGTTTTTATCTCGATGTCTGCCGAGCGCTCGACTCATATGTCGTGGAACACTGTCCCGGCATTACAAGCCGCACTATCATCGCTACGAGTGACACCGTTGAAAAGGTGATCGCCACCTCAGACGGTTACGATGCGCACGTTGTCATCCCACGAAGCTACGTTTATATCGTCATGGCAGCAGAATCAAAGGACGGAACCCCCATCGAAGTCACCAAAACATTTGGCGGCCACGGCACCCTCGATCTGAATTTCGCAGATCTGGAAGAAGCCAAGCGAATCGCCGATGAGGTTTACACTGAATTGATGAAAAAGCGTGAGGCCACCTACACAGAGGCCGGCGTAAAGACGTGTATCCTGTCCGGAACTCTGGCTGGCATGCTGGCGCATGAGGCTGTCGGGCACACGGTTGAAGCCGACCTTGTCCTCGGTGGTTCTGTCGCGGCACATCTGCTCGACCAACCGGTTGCTTGTGAAATGGTTTCGATGATCGACTTCGCCCATACGGCGTTTGGCGAACCGGCACCGCTCCCCGTCTATGTGGATGATGAGGGTGTTCTGGCAAAAGATGCCATCTTGATTGAAAATGGGATTCTGAAGGGTTACATGCACAACCGTGAGTCTGCAAAACACTTTGGTGTCGAACCCACGGGGAATGCTCGAGCTTGGCTCTATTCCGATGAACCTTTGATCCGGATGCGCAATACTGCGATCATTCCCGGCCGTGACAAGCTGGAGGACATGATTGCCTCCATCGACGACGGCTATTATTTCGTTGAGACGAATAACGGTCAAGCTGACTTGACGGGTGAGTTCATGTTCGGCGTTACGGTGGGTTATGAGATCAAAAAAGGCAAGCTCGGGCGCGCTCTCTACGACACAACGATCTCCGGTATTGCGTTCGAGATGCTGAAGAGTGTTGATATGCTCTCCGATGAAATAGAGTGGACTAGTTCAGGCTTTTGCGGCAAGAAGCAGCGCATGCCTGTCGGTCTGGGCGGACCCCATGTACGTTGCCGGTTGACCGTGGGCGGAAGATGAGCCACAAGAAAGAGGATGTTGTGAATACTTTAATCAATAAAGCAAAAATTGGGTTGGAGACGTTACAGACAGGAGGTGCCGAGCAGGCGGTATGTGCTGTCTCACGTGAAGTTGTCAGGGAGATCAATGCGACGTGGGGTGAGTTTAGTCTCTATCGCACTCTGTTTAATGATTCTGTGAGTTTTATGGCGATACGCGATCAGAAGCGCGGAGTTCTTTCTCAAAACAAAGTCGGTGAAGACGATCTGCGTGAGGGAGCAAAGCGCTGTCTGGATTCAGCAGAGGCCGCCGATCCCGATGATTGCTGGCAGCTCGCTCCCGAGGTCACAGAACAGTTGTTCGAAGAAGGATCACTCGTTTGTGATGAAGAAAAACTGCTCAACCGTTGCCAGGAGTTTCTTGATGACGTCAAGGAGCGCTATCCGATGATTTGTGTCGAAGAAATGTATGTTTCACATCTTTTCCGCGAGAGTTGCGCGCTTTACTCGACGGGCAGCGTCTTTCAGGCGCGCCGCGGGGTTTATGCGGTGTCCCTTATGTTTAACGCACAAGAAGGCGACAAGACGTCTTCATTTTTTGGATCCGACGTGGTCGTCGCAACGCTTGACCATCCGTTCATCGAACTTGGCTCATTTGCTGGTGATCTTGCTCTGGTTTCGAAACAGGTACACACAAGCGCGCTCGAAGAAAAGTTTAAGGGCGTCATGGTGCTCGTGCCGGGTTGTTTTGGCAGTTTTCTCGATGACTACATCAGCACATTTGTCGCTGACTCTGTAATCCTAGATGGGACAAGCGTCTGGCGCGACAAACTGGGACAAAAGGTTGCTGATCCGCGATTTACCTTTAGTCTTGCCCCGTTTCATCCTGATATGGTTGCCGGCGAACGTCACACGTCAGAAGGTTATCTCTCGGAAGATTACGATCTAATCGCCGATGGAATTTTAAAAAGCTTTCGCCTATCCGATTATGCGGCTAGAAAGACAGGCTTTGCTCGTTCAAAGAACAGCGTGTTCGGCAACTTCGTAGTGGCTCCGGGAGATGAATCGATTGATGAAATCATCAAGGAGATTGACAGAGGGATTCTCGTGGGGCGCTTCTCGGGCGGGAGTCCCAGTACGAGCGGTGATTTCTCCGGTGTCGTAAAAAATACCTTTCTGATTGAAAATGGCGAAGTCAAAGGTGCGTTAAGTGAGACGATGGTCAGCGGTAACTTGGCGGAACTGCTTTTAAATATCCGCGCCATATCGTCCGAGGTCGTAAAAGATGGAAGTTCGGTTCTCCCCTGGATTGCCTTCAATGATGTGATCGTCTCGGGGAAGTAGGGAACAGTTCTTTCGCTAAAAGAAGCCAAGATTAGGCTTCAAACCAGGAGGTGTGTTGTGGCTGATAATCAAATAAAATCAGATAAAAAAATGTTCTGGGAGTTGCTTTTAATCGGCATCGCCTTGATTGCGGGCGGCATTTTCTCGCTCGTTTACCCGAAGCAGACATATGACATTATCTTGACGGCGGTCGGGGTAGTTGCGCTTGTGACGAGTCTGGCGTTCGTGATCCGTTTTATCCGCATGCGCGCGGCTTACGGATGGAAGAGTTCGTTCTCTTTAACGCTGGCGATATTTTCATTTGCGGCGGGTCTGCTCTTTTTGATCAAGCCGGCGGAGACATCGAATTTCTTGATGTTCGTGATAGGCTTTTGGTTTATCGCGTACGCTGTCTTTGCTCTTGTCGGTGCTTTCTCGATCCGCTCGTTTAGCAAAGGATTGTTTTGGACGGTCATGTTGCTGAGTCTGTTGATGCTCGCGGCCGGACTGGTCATCGTTATCAAACCATCGATTTTAGGGATCTCAATCGGTATTCTCATTGGCGCTACCATGCTTCTCAACGGGCTAGAATTTGTTCTCTTGGCTGTGGGAGACCGGTTGGCGGAACGCAAACGGAGACGAGCCGTTGCTAATGCGTTTAAGAATCTTCCAAAAGAATAGCGGGACGATTTTTGTGGAAGTGTTATAGTAGATACGGAAAAAACGGGAGACGCTCTCCCTTAAGAAAGGTTGTGTATATGAAAGATAGAAAAAGAATTGTGACGCTCACAACGCGTGATTTTGTAAATGATATTGAGCATGACGGCTGTGGCGAATGCCAGACATCTTGCCAGTCTGCCTGCAAGACATCCTGCGGTGTTATCAATCAAGTGTGTGAGCAGGAAATCACTGATTAGTAATTAAATTGGAATAGTGAAAGAGCTCGTCCCCGCAAAATACCAGACATTATTTGTTGCTGATGCGGGGACGTTTTAATTTTATGATTCATCAATACAAACTAAATGGATACAATCTGGTGCTCGATGTCGACAGCGGCGGCGTCCATGTCGTAGATGATCTCGTTTACGACATTATTGCGCTGTTTGAAAATAAGTTGACAGATGAGATCGTGCGAGAACTTTCGCTCAGATGGTCTCCGAATGAAATCCGGGACGCGATAGAGGACGTGAAGGCGCTTGTCGATGCGGGCACCTTGTTCTCCCAGGCACAGCATCAAGAGCGTCTGCGAAGCAGGGAGACCGGATCCGATCCGGTGATCAAGGCACTGTGCCTGAACGTTGCCCATACATGTAATCTCAACTGCTGTTACTGCTTTGCCTCGCAGGGCACCTACAAGGGTGAGCAGGCGATCATGCCCTTGTCAACGGGCAAGCGGGCGATGGATTTTCTCGTTGAGAAGTCTGGAACGCGCCGAAACCTAGAAGTTGACTTCTTCGGCGGTGAACCGCTGCTCAACTGGGAGATGGTCAAGGATACCGTCGCATATGCGCGATCCCTGGAAGAGATCCACAATAAACATTTCCGCTTTACAATCACGACCAACGGTCTTTTGATCGATGATGACGTGATCGAGTTTACCAACCGCGAGATGGATAATGTCGTCTTAAGTCTTGACGGGCGCAAAGAAGTGCACAACCGATTCCGCGTCACAAAGAGTGGGGCGGGCTGCTACGATATTGTTGTGCCAAAATTCCAAGAGCTCGTCCGACGACGGACACGCGGAACCTATTATGTCCGCGGAACATATACGCATTTCAATACTGACTTTCTGGAGGATATTATCCATATGGCCGATCTCGGATTTGACGAGCTCAGCATGGAGCCGGTCGTTTGTCCGCCCGATGAACCTTATGCGCTGACGGCCAGCGATATGCCTATTTTGAAAGAGCAATATGAGCTGCTTGCCAAAGAAATGATTGCCCGCGATCGCGAAGGCAGAGGGTTTCGTTTCTACCACTTTACAATGGATCTCGACCATGGTCCCTGTATTTATAAGCGCGTTGCCGGCTGCGGTTCAGGTACGGAATATCTTGCGGTCACGCCGATAGGCGAGATATATCCTTGCCATCAGCTTGTCGACAATCGGGATTTTCTGATGGGGAATCTTTGGGACGGCATCACTCGCACAGATTTACAGGATGATTTCTCGCAATGCAACGTGTTCGCGCGCGAAGCATGTCGTGACTGTTGGGCCAAACTCTATTGCTCCGGTGGCTGTGCCGCCAATGCGTATCATGTAAGCGGGAGCTTATTGGGGGTTGACTCATACGGATGCGAACTTTTTAAAAAACGCATTGAGTGTGCCTTGATGACGAAGGCGGCACAAGCTATAGGCGATACAAACTCGCACAATTATAAGTAATTACAATAAATGCTGAAATCCCCAGTTGATCTCATCGGATGTTTGTGCTTCGTTTATAACCAATAAAAAACTGCCCCGTGTCTCTCTTAGTGGAGACACGGGGCAGTTTCATTATCTGATCGAAAATCTTAAAAACGCGGAACAGTAGACGTCCAGCCGTGCGAGTCAGAAATCCGTTGGTGTTGAATATCGACTAGAGTGTCGTAAAATTTCTGTGCAATCGGTCCAATCTCCCCGTTGTTGATGATGATTGACCGATCACTCCACGAGAGTTCACCGACAGGCGAAATGACAGCAGCCGTCCCTGTGCCGAATGTCTCCTGCAATAACCCTGCTTCGTGCGCTTCGAAGAGCTCCGCGACGGGGATGCGCCGCACGTCAACCTCGATGCCCATCTCGTGTGCCAATGTCATGACAGAATCCCGCGTGATGCCAGGCAAGATCGTGTCACTTAATTCAGACGTCACGATTTTGCCGTCTATGACAAACATCATATTCATGGCTCCGACCTCTTGCACATATTTTTGTTCGCGTCCGTCAAGCCAGAGGACCTGTTGGAATCCCTCGTCCATGGCTTCCTTGGTCGCCAGGAAACTTGCGGCGTAGTTGCCGCCTGTCTTCGCCCCGCCCATCCCGCCTTTGACAGCTCGGACATAGCGTGTTTCGATGCGAATCCGGACTGGCTTTAACCCTTCAGGGTAGTAGGGTCCGGTCGGCGCGCAGATGACGAAATAAATATATCGGTTCGCGCGGTGCGCGCCCAATTCTGAACCGTCGGCAATCATGGTGGGCCGCAAGTAAAGCGACGTTCCCTCACTTTTTGGCACCCAGTCGCGGTCGACATCAACGAGGCGGCAAATCGCCTCATATTGGAGATCGACATCGATTTCAGGCATGCAAGTGCGAATCGCGCTGCGATTCATGCGCCGGACGTTGTCCATCAGGCGGAAAAGCCCGACTTCTCCGTTATCGAGCGCATAGGCTTTGCCGCCTTCGAATATTTCCTGAGCATAGTGAAAGAC
>LFTF01000019.1 GCA_001512945.1 Clostridiales bacterium DTU023
TCAGCTTCGCGACACTCAATTACGATCTAAACGACGTCGGCACGAAGACCTACAAGGTGAAAGAGAAATCCGGATCCTTGGGCGGCGTGACTTACGACCCGGCTGAGCACACCGTGACCGTGACCATCACGGACAAGGGTGATGGAACACTTCAAGTTATTCCATCAAACAATTTTGCCACACTGAACTTTACGAACCCGTACGCCGCCACAGGCAGCCTCATGCTGTCGGGCACAAAGACGCTGACCGGAAGAATCTTGGCAGCCGGAGAGTTTGAGTTTGAACTGTACGAAGGCGCGACCTTGCTTGAAACGGTGACCAACGCGGCCGATGGCAGCGTCAGCTTCGCGACACTTAACTACACGCTCAACGACGTCGGCACGAAGACCTACACGGTGAAAGAGAAGTCCGGATCCTTGAACGGTGTGACTTACACAGTTTCTGTGTACACGGTAACCGTGACCATCACAGACAAGGGCGATGGAACACTGCTGGTTGTTCCCTCAGACAACGCGGCCACAATGACCTTCGTCAACACCTACGCCGCCACAGGCAGCCTCACGCTGTCGGGCGCGAAGACGCTGACCGGAAGAACATTAGCCGCAGGAGAGTTTGAGTTTGAACTTTACGAAGGCGCGACACTGCTTGAAACCGTGACCAACGCGGCCGATGGCAGCGTCAGCTTCGCGACACTCAGCTACACGCTCAGTGACGTCGGCACGAAAACCTATGTGGT
>LFTF01000078.1:0-6319 GCA_001512945.1 Clostridiales bacterium DTU023
ATTGGCACGCGCTGCTTTTGCCGATGAGTACAGCGGCCATGAGATCCAAACATGGTTCAAGACTTTTATCAGGCGTTTTTTCCATAATCAGTTTAAACGCACGGCTTCCCCTGAAGGCGTGGCCGTTTTCCCCCGAAGACTCTTGCCCGAAAACGCATGGCAGATGCCGGGAGATGCCCGCCCGGACCTGTGGCTCGCAGAGCTTGAGGTGCATATTGCGGGCAGGCAGGAATCCAGCCTGTGATCTACCTCGATCAGAGCAGCACATCATATCCCAAAGCCCCTGGCGTCGGCGATGCCATGCGTGATTTTCTCGAATATCAGGGCGTCAATATAGGGCGCGGTAATTACCGTGAAGCATACAGCGTTGAATTAAATGTATTAGATACACGTGAACGTCTGGCGCGCCTATTCGGATACAGTGATCCACGATCAGTTATCTTTACGCCCGGCGTGACCTTCTCGCTCAACGCTTTTTTTAATGGTTATCTTGATCGTGGCGACCATGTCGTTGTGAGCGGCATGGAGCATAACGCAGTCATGCGACCGTTGACCAGAATGGCGAACACTCACGGCATTCGCTACACAGTTGCAAAAGCTAACCGGCAGGGACAAGTCTGCGTCGACGCTTTTGAAGAGGCGATTGAACCTGCAACCAGGGCAATCGTCACGCTCCACGCCTCCAATGTGTGCGGCACGATCCTGCCCGTCGAGGCAATCGGACAACTGTGCCGCGAGAAAGAGCTCGTTTTTGCGCTTGACACGGCTCAAACGGCAGGCTCTGTGGCGCTTGATATGGAGATGATGAATATAGATTTCCTCGCATTTACCGGCCACAAAACACTTGGCGGCCCGCAAGGAATCGGCGGGTTTATCGTCAAAAAAGAGCTCGCAGAAAAGATCGAACCCTTCGTGACGGGGGGCACGGGAAGCCGTTCTGACAGCTTTGATCAACCCTCATTTTTGCCGGACAAGTTTGAGAGCGGTACGCTTAATCTGCCCGGTATCCTGGGACTTCGCGCTGCGCTGATCTATCTCGAAACGCAAGATATGGAAACACTCAACTCCCACAAAATGGCGCTGACCAAACAGTTTTTGGATGGCGTCCGTGAAATTCCTGGGGTTGAGCCGGTCGGCTTGTCTGGCGTCGCAGGAAGAACGGCCGTCGCATCCTTAAACTTCTCCGATCGTGACAACGCCGACATTGCCTACCAGCTGGAAAAGCGGTGGACTATATTGACACGTGTCGGACTGCATTGCGCGCCGGTAGCTCACCAAAGTCTGGGAACGTTTCCGCAGGGAACAGTCCGTTTCTCAATCGGCGCGACCAATACGGCTCAAGAAATCGATACGGCAATCGAAGCGCTGCGTCAGCTTATGTGCTAGATAATCATGGTGATTGTCACAATACTGTCACATTTCAAATATTCTTTTTGAGTTATTAACATTCAGCTTTTGAATAATTAACAAGTTATCAACAGTGAGTAAGCAAATAAGGGACGCTTACCCCGTGTAAAAATGAATTTTATTTATCACTAAACCGATGAATGAGGGTTGTTATTCAAACTATTAATTTCATTAACAAAGTTATTAACAATTCACACAATGCAAATCACAAATTGTTGGTATTCGAAAGAAGAATAAAGTTCAAAAAGGCCTGTAAGATCAAGCCTTTTTGCCTTTTCTGAACTCCTTTTATCTGGTAGCATGTTCAATACGATCATTCCATCACATAAGAGAGAGATTGTAATAACGAAGGGGACATTACAAGAGCACTATGGCCAAAAGAACCGCTGATTCAATCTGGAATTCGGTCTGTCAACAGACCTTGAGCAGACAAGTCAACCCACTGACTTATAACACTTGGTTTGTCAACGCCAAGCCTTACATTCAAGGTGAACGGGCGTTTGGTCTCGCGGTGCCTAATGAGTTTGCTCTTGAGTATATCGAGCAGCACCGTGATTTGATCGAGCAAGCTTTGAAAGATTCAACGCGTGTCCTCTATTCGCTGGAAGTGGTCGTCCGTGAGGACGGTACCATTCCTGACAAAGAAGAAATTGAGCAGCGCGTAATAGCGGGGTTATATAACGGTAACGGATACGGTAACGGTTCGTTTCAGGTCGGGCACCTCAATCCCAGTTATTCTTTTTCAACATTTATCGTTGGTTCGGGCAACAATTTCGCGCATGCGGCTTCTGTTGCAGTCGCCTCCATGGAGAGCCCGACAAACTACAACCCGTTGTTTCTTTACGGCGGTTCAGGTCTCGGCAAAACTCACTTGATGCACGCGATCGGTAATCAGGTGAGACGTGATTTCCCGAACAAGCGTGTTGTGTATGTGCAGTCGGAACAGTTTGTCAATGAATTTATTACTTGTATTCAAAAAAATGATTATGAGTCGTTTCGCAACCATTATCGCCTCGCCGATATGCTCCTGATCGATGACATTCAGTTCATCGAAACAAAAGAGCGGATGCAGATGGAATTCTTTTACACGTTTAACGCGCTGTACGAGTCAGGTAAAAATATTGTTCTCACGTGCGACAAACCTCCCCAAAGCCTTGCCTCACTGACAGATCGTCTCCGCACACGCTTTATCAGCGGTCTGACGATTGATATTACGCCACCTGATTATGAAACGCGCATCGCCATCTTGAAAAACTTATGCAGCACACATGGGTTTGCCATCGCGCCAGATATTATCGAGTACATCGCGAACAATATTACGTCGAACGTCCGTGAGATCGAGGGCGCTTTCAAAACGGTCAGCGCTTTGCAGATGATGGAATCAACCGTCACGTTAGATACGGCGAGACAGGCATTGCAAAGCGTGATTCAACCGGGCGCTGTCAAGGCACTCGATTTCCCTTTGATTATGGAAATTGTTTCGCATTACTACAACATCTCGGTTGACGATCTCAAATCGCGCCAGCGAAGCCAGGAGATTGTAGAACCGCGCCAGATCGCTATGTATTTATGCAGAAAGAAACTCAACAAGACGTTCAAGGAAATTGGAAATGCCTTCGGAGGTAAGAATCACGCCACCGTTCTGCACGCTTGTGCTAAAATTACGGAGGAGATGACAACAGATCCAACCCTATCTGAGGCCGTTAACAGCTTGGAAATGCGTTTGCAGTAATGAACAAGGTTATGCTCATTTGTTGATAAGGCACTGTCAACTCAGTGTTGACTAAATGTGAATAACAAAACGGATGTTGATAAAAGCGATTCTTAACAATTTTGACACACTGTACCAACGATTCTGTAACATAGTTAAACGACGTCCCTGACGGGGGAACACACACTTATCCACATGATTGACATCTATAATAAGAAGAGGATGAATTATCATAAAGATACAGCAGGCAATTACAGGAGGCACTGAAAATGAAACTCACATGCTCAAGAAACCAACTCATGGAAGCAATTACCACTGTTCAGAGAGCCGTATCAACGCGGTCAACTAATCCTGTTCTAGACGGTATTTTACTTAAAGCCGATCAGGACCTTGTTTTGACTGGTTATGACAGTGAGACGGGAATCGAGTTTCGCATGGAGGCTGACATTACCGAAATGGGGAGTATTGTTGTCCCTGCCAGGATTATGTCAGAAGTGGTTCGAAAACTGCCTGATAATAACGTCTATCTTGAGATAAAGGATGATACAGTCCTTATTGTCGAAAGTGGAAAGAGTGTCTTTAATATCCGTGGTTATGCAAGTGAGCAATATCCCGAGATTCACTTTGTTGAAGATGAGTCGAAAATTGTTCTCAAACAAAACACATTGCGCCAGTTGATCAATCAAACAATCTTTGCTGTGAGTACTGACCACAGTCGACCGATTTTGATGGGAATCAATCTGATTTGCGAAAACGAAGTCATGACACTGGTAGCGCTTGATGGTTTTCGTCTCGCGGTGCGCCACGAACCGATTCCCGGTGTCGATGTATCCGCGAATATAATTGTGCCCGCCAAAGCGATGACTGAGGTAGCGCGCATTATGTCAGAAACAGATGATGAGGTTGTAATCTCTCCCTCTCATAACTACATAATATTCAACAAAGGCAACGTCAAGGTCGTGACAAGGTTGATTCGTGGTGAGTTCTTAAACTACAAGAGCATTATTCCCAATGACGCTGATACGAGTCTGATGATCGCGCCGGAGATTCTGCTTGCGGCCGTTTCTCGCGCGTCCATTATGATTGAGACCGATGATCGGCGATTCCCGGTGACGCTCAGCACACCTGATTCAAATACCATGACCATTGAGTCAAAGACTGATATCGGAACAGCAAGAGAAGAGATTACTGTTGAACTCACGGGAGACAAGGTTGAGATTGATTTCAATCCGCGCTTTTTTATAGAGGCGCTGCGTCAGCTTACGGATGAGCAGATTATGATGACATTTAGCGGGAGCCTTGGTCCCTGTTCAATAAAGCCGGAATCAGGCGATCGGTTTTTCTACATGATCCTGCCTTTGCGCCGATAAAATAATCTATGCGTCTTTGTTCTGTCGACCTGACGAACTTCAGAAATTACGATCGCCTCAAGCTTTCGTTTGGCGAAGGTACACACATCCTTTACGGCGATAATGCTCAGGGGAAAACAAATCTTCTGGAGGCGATTTATCTTTGTACGTGCGCGCGGTCACATCGCACAGGCCGTGATGAAGAGCTTATCAAGCACAATGAGGATTTTTACAGAACAACGGTAGATTTTATGACCGACCAGGGCATACAGGAAACGGTGTCTGTCGAGTACAGACAGGCGTCCGGTCGATCGGGAACATCATCCAGGATTATTCGCTATAACGGTCTTGAAATAGGGCGGCTCGCCGATATGATGGGTTTGTTTCATGCAATCTTGTTCGCGCCTGAGGATTTACAGATTGTTAAAGATGGGCCTTCGGAACGTCGACGATTTCTCAACATACTGATCGCTCGCACAGACAGAACTTATTTTAGAGACTTACAGGATTTTGGGCGTGTTCTCGGGCAGCGCAATAGTCTGTTAAAGAACCTCAAGGCAAATAATCGGCTTGTATCGCCGGACTCTTCATCGGAAGAGGCCAACGAGTTTCCTGCTATCGATCCGGTATCTCAACTCGATATCTGGGACGAAACGCTTGCCGAGGTCGCCGCGTCTCTTTTGGTTAAACGCCTTGCTCATGTGGAAAAACTCTCTGAATTCGCTTGTTTGTCGCTTCAACATCTCACATCATCACAAGAAACGCTTGACATCCAGTACAAGGGCTTTAGCGGGCTGGAGCCTGGTATGGATGTTGAATCGATTAAGATGCTCTATTTGAGGCGTCTGAAGCGCTCTCGTGAAGACGATATCGCCCGAGGCAGTACGTCTTACGGACCACACCGTGACGATATGATACTCACATTGAATGGCACAGACGCCAGGGTGTATGCTTCCCAGGGACAGCAGCGCTCCGTCGTTCTCGCGTTAAAAATTGCCGAGTTGATGATCTTAACCGCGATTTCCGGAGAAAAACCAATCCTTCTGCTTGACGATGTGATGTCAGAGTTAGACGTCTCACGAAGATCTCAATTGATGGAGGTTATACGCGGCCATCAGGTTTTTATCACTTGCACAGACCCGGATCAGATATTCCTCCCGAAAATACCAGGCGAGGCAAGCTCTTTTGTGCCGGAATGGAATAGTCCTGTTCGTCTTTATTCCGTCAAAGCCGGTACTGTGAAACCCACGGGAGCGATCGAGACGTAACTGTTGGAGCGGACAGTTGTCTGAGGGCGCTTGTGACGGCATGGTTCCGCCATTTATGGTATAATTTTAACAGAGAAAAACGCTTTATTTGACGCGTAAACCGGAGTTTTATGTATATCCACATTGGTGCAGATGTTTCCATCCCGGCACATTGGATCGTTGGCATTTTTGATCTTGACCGAGTGACCTCCGCAAGTGATACGGTTGCCTTTTTGAAGCGCGCGGAAGATGAGAATATGCTCGATTGGATGACGCCGGATGTTCCGCGTTCTCTAATTGTCACCGTTGACCGAATATTTCTATCACCGGTGTCAACAGCGACACTCCGATCTCGCCTGCGGGGAAAGCGAGCAAATTTGAAAGGACATTATGAATAACATAGATGACAATAAAGAGAACGTACGTTCTGACAGCTCGAGTGATAACTTGACCGAGTTATTGCGCCGAGCAGAGGAAGACGCTGTCGAAAATGGTGAAGAGATTGTAAACCTGGCTGACGACGTACGGGCGCTGACGGACGATTATGCAGAGGATAAGGAATCTCTGTCTGCCGTATCGTTGACTAACTACGATACGACATCGAG
>LFTF01000078.1:6400-28494 GCA_001512945.1 Clostridiales bacterium DTU023
CAGTCAATGTTCTTCCCGATCAATCGATCCGAGTCGAAGACAACGGAATCGGCATTCCTGTCGGTATTCATCCCACTGCGGGTATCCCAACGGTTGAGGTAGTTCACACGATGCTCCATGCCGGCGGTAAATTCGGTGGCGACGCGTACGGCGTTTCAGGCGGCCTTCATGGTGTAGGCGCTGCCGTGGTCAATGCGCTCTCCGAATGGATGGAAGTTGTAGTCAACAGAAATGGCATGTCACACTTTATCCGTTTCGAACGCGGAGAGACAATTGTACCCCTCACAGTAACAGGACCCACAACAAAAACGGGTACCATCACGACATTCAAAGCAGATCCTGAAATATTCAGTGAACTTGATGCCGATTTTGATCTGATGACGACGCGCTACAGGGAAATGGCATTCCTTAACCGTGATGTGGCGATCACATTGACAGACGAACGCGTAACACCGGCTGTGGTCAAACATCTCCATTACGAAGGAGGCATTGTATCATTTGTTGAGTATCTTAACCGCAACAAAACGGCGCTTCACAGCGTGCCGGTTTATTTCTCAAATGAGCAGGACGGTTGCTTCGTAGAGGTCGCGATTCAATACAACGATTCATACAGTGAGAACGTCTATACCTATGCCAACAATATCGCGACCATTGAAGGCGGAAGTCACCTGACAGGTTTCAGATCAGCCCTGACCAAGACGATCAATGACTACGCGCGAAAATATAATATTCTCAAGGACAAGGATAAAAATCTCCAGGGAGAGGATATCCGCGAAGGCATGTGCGCCATTGTTAGTGTCAAACTAAAAAATCCGCAGTTCGAAGGGCAGACAAAAACACGACTCGGTAACCCCGAAGTTCGCACAGTCGTTGAGTCGACAGTCAATGAAAAAATGCTGTTGTATCTTGAAGAAAATCCTCAAAATGCGCGTGTAGTTGTCGGCAAAAGCGTTTCGGCTGCCATCGCGCGTGAAGCTGCGCGCAAGGCACGCGATATGACGAGGCGCAAAAGCGCGCTCGAAAGTAACGCGCTTCCGGGCAAACTGGCGGACTGCCAGGAAAAAGACCCCACTCACTGTGAACTTTATATTGTTGAGGGTGACTCAGCAGGTGGTACCGCTAAAAGCGGACGTGAGCGCAAGTACCAGGCGATTCTTCCTCTTTGGGGCAAAATGCTAAATGTAGAGAAGTCACGCTTGGACAAGGTGCTTGATAATGACAAACTGATGCCTATCGTGATGGCGTTGGGTGCGGGGATACACAACGACTTTGATTTGGCTCGCCTCCGTTACCATAAAATAATCATAATGGCGGACGCCGACGTAGACGGATCGCACATTCGTACGTTGCTCCTAACGTTCTTTTTCCGGTATATGCGGCCCTTGGTTGACGCGGGACATGTCTGTATAGCTTGTCCGCCTCTCTATCGTGTCTATCAGGACAAAAAGAATCGCTACGCGTACGACGAAGCAGATATTGAGCTAATCATGGAAGAGGAGGGTTGGACAAACCCGAAACTCCAGCGTTTCAAGGGATTGGGCGAGATGAATTCTGACCAACTGTGGGATACGACGATGAACCCCGAAACGCGCAAACTCCTGCGTGTAGAAGTAGCAGATGCGCAACTCGCTGATGAAACGTTCACGCTACTCATGGGCGACCGGGTTGAGCCGCGACGCGAATTTATCCAGGCTAACGCAAAATGCGCAACTCTTGCCGACTGATTGAGCGGTAATGTTTCACGTGAAACAATCTGACTAAATGTAGGGGTCGGAATAATGTTCCACGTGAAACATTATTCATAAAGGGGGCGCCGTGGACTTCGATTTTGCTATTCGCGGTACAGTAATTGAAACCCGACGACTGACGTTAAGACATTGGTTGCTGTCGGATCTGGAAGATTTCTACCATTATGCAAGCGTTCCCGGCGTTGGTGAAATGGCGGGGTGGGCCCACCATGAATCCCTAGATCAATCACGTGTAATCCTTGAGCAATTTATCCGAGACGACAACATCTTTGCAGTTGTCCATAAAGTGGATGGCAAAGTGATCGGCTCGCTTGGCGTTCACAGTGTCCCGCATGATTTGCCTAAGTTTTGTCGCGAATGTCCGGCCAAAGAGATCGGTTACGCGTTGAGCAAGGCATACTGGGGTAATGGATTGATGGTCGAAGCTGTTCTTGCCGTGAACAGTTTTCTTTTTCGCGAAACACAGGCAACGATACTTATATGTGTGTGTTCCGTGACAAATCAGCAGAGCCGACGCGTAATCGAGAAGGCGGGATATACATATGCACGCACATTTCAACGGAAACGTGATCTTCCCGGCCCGGAAGATTCGTTTGAGTATATGCTAAAGAAAGAGGAGAGTACAGTATGACCGTGACGAGAGTTTCTTTTGAAAATGATTACAATGCGGGATGCCACCCCGATCTTCTGAAAGCGTTGGTCGAGACCAATACGGTTCAGACGACGGGATACGGGCTTGACCCTTACAGCGATGAGGCGAGAGCTCTGATCAAGAGTGCTTGCGGTGTGCCGGGAGCAGACGTCCACTTTTTTGTCGGAGGGACGCAGGCGAATCTCACTGTAATTGCCGGTTTGCTGAAAACTTGGCAGGGAGTGCTTTCTGCCGATACAGGCCACATCAATACGCATGAAGCGGGGGCCATAGAAGCGACGGGTCATAAAGTACTTGTTGTGCCTTCACATGACGGTCTCTTAAGCGCGGATGCCATTGACCTTGTCTGTCGCGCTTATGCGGAAGATCCGACAGCTGAGCACATGGTGCAATCGGGGATGATTTATCTGTCACATCCCACTGAACTGGGGACTATTTACAAGAAGTCCGAACTCGTGGCGATCCGCAAGGTGGCGGACCGGTGGAACTTGTCGATCTACATTGACGGCGCGCGACTCGCATCTGCCTTGACAGCGAAGGGCGCCGATCTCGACCTGGCGTCGATCGCAAAACTGTCCGACGTGTTTTCGATCGGAGGTACAAAATGCGGAGCGCTGTTCGGTGAAGCGGTTGTGATCAACAAAGAGTCTCTCAAACAAGATTTTCGATCTCTCATCAAACAACGCGGCGGCTTGCTTGCAAAGGGTCGACTGATCGGCCTTCAATTTGTTGAACTTTTCCGCGATGGTCTCTATTATGAAATTGGCAAGCACGCGAACTCAATGGCGATGGCGTTGGCAGAAGAATTCCGGGCACATCAGATTGAATTTTTTGTTCCTCCTGTTAGCAATCAGCTGTTCGTTATATTGAATGAGGACGAGGCCGCGCGATTCGGTGAACGAGCTGTTTTTGAACAAATTACTCCCTTTGAAAACGGACGAGGTGTTTTTCGTTTCGTGACGTCTTATGCAACTCGCAGAGAGCAGATCGACACACTGTTCAGCTAATATACGGCAGTAATCTGTTCGCGCCGGAAAGGATTGAGAGGCACAATAACAAACATATGTTTTGTATTTGCGAGACGTTTGTACCTCGTTAACACATACTTCGAGGCTAATCTACTAAGAGAACGAGATGCGTCATGATACAATTAACAAGTTATAGAGCCGGGAAAATATGACACATCAAGTCAAAAGCAGCAAGGAATCATCATGGGGATTGTGATCGCAGTCGCAAACCAAAAAGGCGGCGTCGGAAAAACAACGAGTTGTGTCAATCTTGCGGCCGCCCTGGCGGAGCAGAAGAAAAAAGTGCTGCTCGTGGACGCGGACCCACAGGGCAATTCAACCTCAGGTCTCGGCGTTGACAAAAAGGCGCTTGCCCACACCATCTACGATTTACTGGTAGGGAAAACGGAAGACGCTGATAAAGCACTCGTAAGCGCACGCCCTAACCTTCATCTATTACCTTCCAATATCAATCTCGCAGGTGCTGAAATCGAACTTGTAGGCATGAGCGTACGAGAGAAACGCCTTGCTACTATCTTGGCTTCGCTCAAGGATCGCTATGATTATATGCTGGTTGACTGCCCGCCGTCTCTCGGTCTGCTGACGGTCAACGCGCTAACAGCTTCGGACGCGGTGCTCATCCCCGTACAGGCAGAATATTACGCGCTGGAAGGGTTGATGCAGCTAATGACTACGTTGGGGCTTATCAAACAATCGTATAACCCCGCGTTGCGGCTAGCGGGTGTCTTTATCACAATGTTTGACACACGCACGCAGTTATCCAAGCAGGTGCGTGACGAGGTTAGCTGGTACTTCCGGCAAGATTTTCTAGAGACGAGTATCCCACGCAATGTTCGGCTCAGCGAGGCGCCAAGTTTTGGCAGTACGATTTTTGAATATGATAAGCGGTCCCGGGGAGCGAACAGCTATAAAGCACTTGGCCGTGAGCTTGTGAAGCGTTTGGAGAGCAAGGCATGGCGCGAAGGTTCGATCGGCCATTTCTGATCGAACGACAAAAGGCGGAAGGAGATAATCGATGGCAGAAAAAAGAGAACAGTCACCGGCGCGCTCGAAACGCGGACTGGGCCGCGGGCTCGGCGCAATCTTTGAGACAGAACCCGGACTCGGGCAACAGGACGAAACACAGGTAATTGAGCTGAACATAAATCGGCTTGAACCAAACCGTGATCAGCCGCGTCAAGATTTCGACCAAGACAAACTTCTGGAACTTGCCGCCTCTATTGCAGATCAAGGCGTCATCTCGCCGTTGATTGTTACGCCGTCACAAACACCGGAGCACTACATGATTGTCGCGGGCGAACGCCGGTGGCGGGCTGCCCGCTTAGCAGGCTTACAAACTGTCCCCGTCATTGTGCGCGAGCTGACGAAAGACGCAATACAGCGCCAGGCGCTGATTGACAACGTTGTACGAGAGGATTTGAACGCGCTGGAAGAAGCGGTTGCGCTTAACCATCTGATCAAAGAATACGCGATGACACAGGAGGACCTCGCGACAGCGCTCGGCAAGAGCCGTTCCGCCATCGCCAATACACTGCGGCTTCTCAATCTTCCGCCCGAAATTCAAGAACTCGTCCGCAAAGGCGAACTGTCGCCCGGGCACGCCCGGGCGATTCTCGCGCTCACGGGGGCAGCAGAACAAAGTCGCGCCGCCTCCGAGGTACTTGCCCGGCACTTGAGTGTGCGTGATACAGAAAAACTTGTGCGCGATTTCAATGATGTTCCGACAAAACGTTCCAAAAAACCATCTGTGATCGATAGCAAAACGCAACTTCATATCCGCTCGGTAGAGGACAAACTTCGCCGTGCTTTGGGGACACGTGTGACGCTTGATGGCGGACACAAGCAGGGGAAAATTGTGATCCGTTATTATTCCGCCGCCGAACTCGAGGGTCTGCTTAACCGCTTGCTCCAAAACGACAACTGACGGACAAAAGTTCCTTTGAGAAAGGGATTAAAATTATGCTGAAACGTTGTTTCGGGCGTTCGCAAGCCAAACCGAAGCGGACGGCGCTTGAATTAAAACAGATACGGGAGGAGCGTTATCAGCGATTGATCGCGTTCGCGCTCCCCATATTTGCCTTTTACCTGGCCTTTGCGGCGCACGGGTTGTGGCCGTTCGGGAACAGGCATCTTCTCGCCTATGATCTTTATCACCAGTACGCGCCATTTTTGCTGGAACTCAAGCGTAAGATCCTGTCAGGCGACACTCTGTTCTACTCGTGGAGCGGTGGTCTCGGGGTCAACTTTTACAGTTTTTTTACCTACTATGTAGCAAGTCCCTTTAATCTGCTGGTCATCTTTTTCCGTGACCAGAACATTGCGGAGGCGGTGACACTGATCACTCTTTTGAAGATCGGACTGTCGAGCCTGTTCTTTCGCGAATTTTTGACGGGAGCCTTCCGCAAGCGCGATCCGATTGCTTCCCTATTTGGAGGCTTCTACGCACTGTCAACATGGGTTTTTGCATACAGCTGGAACATCATGTGGCTTGACACACTTGTATTCTTCCCACTTGCCTGTCTGGGGCTCGTCGAACTTATCCGGGACGGGAAATCTAAGCGATTTGTTTTCGCGCTGACGATGATGCTTTTGACAAACTACTACACGGCTTTCTTCGGCTGTGTGTTTCTCTTGCTTTACTACTTTGTCCTGCGTATTCAGTTTGCTCCTCAATCCAAGCGCAGGTTAGAACCGGTGGTTTCTTTCGGGAAATTTGCCGGTTATTCAGTGTTGTCTGCGTTACTATCGGGGGTCGTACTCTGGCCAACTGTCCGCGCGTTGAGTATCACATCAGCCGCAGGTGACGCCTTTCCGCAAGGATTTACCTTTACCCAGGCATTGCTCGACACACTCGGCCGACTGACACCGCTACGTGAGCCCAATATCATGAGCGGTCTTCCCAATATTTTTGCCGGTATGCTTGTGTTACTGCTTGTTCCCGCGTTTTTTGCCGCTAAGGATCGACCTCGCCGCGTACGGATTGCCTACGGACTTCTTTTCGGTTTTCTATTATTCTCGTTTCAATCGAGAACCTTGAGTTTTTTATGGCATGGGGGTCATTATCCTAACTCGCTAGACTTTCGCTACGCATTTGTCTTTATCCTTCTGACGCTCGCGATGGCATACCAGGCGTTGGGCGACGAGCTTGCCCTCACGCGAACTCCCATGCTCATGACCGTTGTCGCGACGTTCGTCCTTCTGCTCGCCGAGCAGCGTTGGCAACTAAATGACGTTCTCTCACATTGGCGACTTCTTGTGACGCTTGTCTTTGCTATCGGCTACCTGATGATCTTTGCCGATTTTCGTAAAAATGGCGATCTAATACGGCATAAAGGCGGGCAAACGTTACGTGACGCGAGCCGTGATGCTTTTCTGACGCAAGGTGCCTCCTATGCCTTAACAGGACGCTACCAAATGAGCCCTCGGAGTAGGGTAACGCTTCTTGGATCTTTACTACATAAAACACTTCCGCCCGACGACCGCAAGATGAGACTTCGCCGCGTCCGCCATCGGCGCGCGCTGGCCGTGCTATTTCTGCTTGTGGCGTTAGAATTGCTGTTCCATGCGTTCACGACCGCCGCGCTTTATCAGCAAATTGCGCCTCTGGGAGATCGCAGCAACTATACGTCCAATGAGTATGCGACAGAGATTTATGGCTATGCCGATTCACTGAAACGGGACAATGCCGGTCGCCCATGGCGTGCGGAAATCCTACCCGATACGTGTGTCAATGATCCCTTTCTCTTCGGGACAAATGGCATGTCGCTCTTTGCCTCACCCTTCCCGCAAGCGTCAATCGCCTTTTTCTCAAATCTGGGGTATCAGGTCAATGGGGTAAACAGTTTCCAATATAAGGAATCGACCATTGTCATGGACAGTGTGCTCTCAATCGGTTACCTGATGGTGAGAGATAGCCGTATTTTCGACGACCGTATTCGCAAAGAGGTGGCGAAAGGTGAGGAGACTCGCCTTCTCAAGAATGAAGATGCGCTCTCTTTCGGATATTTTGTGACACCGGAAGCCGCCTATTTGAACGATGAACTCATGCCGGAGGATGCAATCGATGTTCAAAACAGACTGGTTTCTGCCTTGAGCGGACAACCACCGGTATTGATCAAGGAGGCCTTTTACCCATGGGGACAAGAGGGCTGTTATGTGGAACCGGGGTATGATTCTTACTCTTTCCGCGTTGAGCGCGACGAAAATGACAGCGAATGGGCATTTCTCGTTTACGATGTGCCTGTTGACGGGACTTACTACGTGTTCTGGGAAGATGAAACTGTCGGGATCAACTATAGCAACGGGTATATCCGCGACGAAGAGTTCTTTCATTTGGGTAGCGGCAAACAGGGCATCGGCGACCTTGGGTTTTTGGAAGCCGGCAGTAAACTCCATTTCCGTGTTAGCATGCCTTCTGGAAGCGCAATTGATGGCACGTTCCGTGCCTGCGTTGGACGCCTCGATGAAGAAGGGTGGCAATACACACGTGAATCATTAGCCAGTCATCCCCTTGAGCTTGATCATTTCTCAGCTGCGGCCTTTTCTGGCAATATAACCGCGCCAAGGAACGGGTATCTGTTTGTTCCGACAACAGGTAATCCAGGCTGGACATTTACTGTCGATGGAACAAAGACGGAATCCACAACCATCCGGGGCAGCTTTATCCTCATCCCGCTCGAAGCAGGAACACACACTATCAAAGCAAAATTTGTTCCTGTCGGATTTTACACAGGGCTTGCCATGTCCCTGTCAGGCGTTGTCCTTGTTGCGGGGCTCTATCTTTGGAAGCGCAAACGCTCTCAATGAATGCCTGCAGTGTTATCATGACAGCAACTTGAACATTATTCGCACTGAAAAGCGAGCGTTATTAATACGGTCGTTAAAATAGACCCGAGTATGGGAGAAAGTGGGAAAAGACGATGGAAACCATTATAAAGTATCGTTTTGACAGCGAAATGGTCGCTTTTGTCAAAGCGCTTGACATCAAAACGGCGATGTTTGGCTACGACAAAAATGACGTCTACAGTAAATTTAAGGATCTCCTTGTCAGATCGCGCGATGTCTGCGAAGAGCTGGTAACTGAAAAGTACGAGGAAATTGAGTTGATGAAAGCCGATCTCATCGAGGCGGCAAAGCACCCCGATAAACTCGAAGCCCTTATACTGCGCTGGGAGACTGATCCGGAGATTGAGGAAGAAGACAGAGACGAGCCATCGGATGTGGCTATGCAGGAGACGACACAAGAAGAAGCCGCACCGGAAACACCGCAGCAAGCAGTCGACACTGATGAATTGATTATATCCACTACTGTTGCGTACGAGGAAGAAAACGCACAACTGCTTGATCAACTCGCTACACTCACTGTGGAAAACGAATCGCTGAGCTCGCAGCTGGCCGAATATATCGAACGCGAAGAAGTGCTTAAAATGGCTGACGATATCGTAACGGAAGCTCGTCTTGAAGGCGAGGAAATCTTCCGGAAAGCGCGCGTTCATGCCGAGCAGGAACTGTTCCTATACCGTGCGAAACGGCGCGAAGAAGAAGAGGCGTTCACCGCTGAACTCACCCGCATGGAAGCAGAAAAATCCGATCTCGGAGAGACATGCGCGTCTTACCGTGAATACATTCGCGAAAGCCAGTCACTGTTCGAGCGCCTGAAATCTTTTACAACAGATTTTGAACAACCTAAAAAATCTTCGTGTGCCGATATCGCGCAGCAAGAAGACATGCAAATTGAGATCGATGCTCCTGAACCTTCAGTACATTTTGACAGTGGCTGTTCGGAGCAAGCTCAACCGCTCTGTGAATTCGAGGAGTAAACGTTAAATAAACCCGCAATCACGTATGAAGGGTGCTGATGTCCTATGGCAATATGCTCGATGCGTTGCGTAAACATGAGGTTGAGTACGCTTCCATTTACAGTGAACTGCCTTCCCTAAACGACGTCTTCCTAACGTTGACGGGCAAAGCATTGAGAGAATGAAACAGTTTTTCTCGCACGCGAAAATATTGGGCAAGCTGACCCTAAAGGATCCGGCGTCTTTATTCTGGAAGATCGTGTCGAAGGTTTTTATCGCACGGATGGCACACTGTTTGTCGCCGGGAACAATTCTGTCGCGACGATCCTGAGCGAGATCGGCACGGACGTCAAACGCGCTGAGACAGCCTATCGCCTGGGATATCCTCCTGATTACGAAGGATCATTTGTCGCGTCAGGTGATCAGAAAGCAGAGATGCTTGTGTCCATACTCTGCGTGACAGTGGGAATGTTTTCACTGTATTCATATTTTGCCGGAATTACCATGACCGAGACTATGCAGGCGAACCTGTCGCCCCTTGCGGCACGGCTTTCTGTGACGCCCATCTCAAGCGCTTCATACCTTGCGGCAGGCACAGTGATCAACACAATTTTGACGTTCCTGGAATCAGTGGCACTTCTCTTGTATTCAAAATTTGTCTGGAACGCGGATCTTCTTGTAGACGCGCCACGTAGCCTTCTGCTCTTGATTACCTTAGCTTACGTCGCGATTTTTCCTGTGTTAGCGTTGTTCATGGGTGGGAGTATGGCACCGGGGGACGCGGGGCAGTTTGAGCCGGTGAAACTCGACGTCGGCGTGTCTCAGGAAATGGCCGTTGTTATGCAACCCAAGCAAAACGAAATCATCGGACCCTCTGAATCGCGCACAGCTTTCCTCTCGTCATTTGCCTATATTCTCACTCTTCTGGCGACGACTCTCATTCCTTTGATCAGCGAACCCTTTTCCAAGCCGGGTGTCCGGATGCGAACAACGATCGCGCCTTGCCCGGTGCGCTACCGCGCGATTCAGATGATTCTTGGATCTAGCATTATCGTCTTCGGGTTCACCGCACTTTTGTTGACTGCGACCCTGCCCGTGACGCATACGCTCTTCGAGCCAGGGCAGACGGGTAAAATACTTGTAAACTGCTTTTTATACGCGTTGGCTTTTCTAGGTATGAGTTATGTGATTTCCGTGCTGGTTCGCAGCAGGGTGGCGTATCTTATCTTGGGCATGATCATCGTTCGTTTTTCGAAACGGTCGCGCAAGCAGCTTGCTACGTAAAAAGCCGTAGATCTCCACTAACTACTTATCATTTCCCTTTTCCATGCGCTGTTTGATGAGCATGCTCAGAACGAGCGCGAACGTGAGAATAAGCACTACGCCTAAAATGACGGCTGCGATTACTGTCAACGTAAGGCCAAGGGAGCGAGAAGAAGATACATCGCCCGTGTTTTCCTCGGACGGTTCGATCGGGCTGGGTGGTTGTGTGGGAGCAGGAGCGCCGACTGCCGTGAACATGTAATCGCCTGACGCAGGCAATTGTTTCAGCAAAGCGTTATAAATAGCGATATGATCCGTGAGATGGCCATCCCCTTCAATTGCTCCAGTCGTGCAAAGAAAAAACACACTATCATCGACTTCCTTGAAAGAAGCGAGGCAATAGCCTGCTTCTTTGATCTGACCAGTCTTCCCGCCGTCAATCACCTTGCTATCGATCTCGGCATTGGAGCTGTACAGTGAGATCGAGTGAACCATGCTGATGCCTTGCGGATGAACAGAGGTCGCAGGCGAGGTGTAATAACGTGTGGCCATAGCCTCCCGCAGGAGTGGTTTTTCCCACGCGGCGTGAAGCAGTGTCACCATATCTTTCGCCGTTCCATAGTTATCGACATGAAAAAGTCCTGTTGTGTTCGCGAAATGTGTATTCGTGAGGTTTAGTGTTTGCGCTGATTCATTCATCAGGCTCACAAAATCTGTGATAGATCCTGCTGTTTCGCGTGCAAGCGCGTTGGCTGCGTCGGCTCCCGAACTCAATAACAAGCCATAAAACAAATCACGGAAACGGACGGATTCTCCTGCCTGAAATCCCGCGACAGACGCATTCAATTGATCGAGGATTTTGAGATCAATTGGTCGAACGGTTGCATAATCATCCAGGTTCGTGCCTGATCTTTCAAGCAGTTCATGCGCCGTATAACCTGTCATGATCTTTGTCAGTGAAGCAGTATAAATAATTTCATCCTGACGGAAATAAAGGAGGTCGGTAAATGAATCATTCTGATATACGCTCAGGCATGCCGTGCGGGAGTTAAGTGAAGACGCGTCGAACTCAAACGGTGTGTACCCGATGAACCCTGTGAGAAGTTCATCGCGCCCCGGGAGTTGGCTTTCGTTTGATTGTGCCAAGGCAGGATACGAAAGTTGAAATACGAAAACTGCTACCAGCAAGAGAGTGAGTAACACCACTGCACCCTTTGCAAAAATGGATTTGACGAGCGGATGGTCACCCCGCGAAGGTGTGATCGTGTTAAAGTTTTTTTGCGGGCAACGCCGGCCGCTTGAGTTCATTGATTCCGTCCATTCATATTCAAAAATGTCTGCACTCATGTGAGTGCCGTTAGAGTGTAGCGCATCAAGAAGCGTCTTTGCCACTCATTGTGACAGATCTGTCGTTCCAGAACACGCAAAGCCACAGACACGTTTCGGAAGTGTATGTTACCTGATGGCGCTGGCGAGCGGGAATGAAAAAGCAATCGCCTTGCTTGAGGCGGATGTGTTTGTCTTGGTCTACAAGCAACAGTTCCGCTTGCCCTTCGAGAACAAGTACCCATTCGTGCTCACATTGGTCATAGACATCTCCTGTCTGGCCTGAAGAACATATTCGCTCGATGCGCACATTTTCCCCGTTGAATAGTGTGTCTGTGACTTCCGCATCAGCTTGAAAGCACAGATTTGCATATATATTGTTGATAGTCATTCGCTTCACTCCTGTCTCTGAGGCAGATACGCTTTCCTGCCAACAAGCATATCAGGAATGCATCTATCGCTAAAGAGATTTCCTTCGGGTATGATATTCTCGCACAGCGAATGTAACGTGAAGATTGATGATCTGTGACACGTGGCCGGAGGAGATTTCATGGCAGAAAATTTTATCGTATATCGTAAAATTATATTCGACAGCGACGACTACGCGCAGACACTTTTGTTGCGTCACGAAGTTCTGCGAAGGCCCTGGGGTAAATCAATCGCGGAAGATGACTTGTCTGGTGAGCGAGATGATCTGATCTACGGCGCGTTTGACGGGTTGAGTCTGGTGGGTATGGCCATTTTACAGGACCGCGGCGAACCCTATGACAAGTTGCGCTTTATGGCCGTCAATGAGGACTATCGCGGTCAGAGAATTGGCGCTACCATTGCTAAAGAGCTTGAATCACGGGCGCGACGCGCAAGCAAAAAGGGCATCCGCCTTGCTGCGCGGACGAGCGTCATTCCTTTTTATGAGAAGCTCGGTTATGTGATTGACGGAGAACGTTTCATCCCTGACCATATCCCCGTCGAACACATCCACATGGTGCTCGATTTCTAAAAATAACTCACTATTACGCGGACTAGCCGGCACTTATGTCACGGTTTATCTGCTCAAATCACACACTGTGCCCATCGATGTCTACTTTTGTTAGAATGGACGGGTGTGCCAGGCGTCAAATGATGCCTGATTATGAGGAGGACTATTTGTGACTGCAGCTGTTTTGCAAGAAATGCTCATTGGTACAGGTGTTATCGGAGCGTTTTTGCTACTCGGAGCGTTCTTGAGGGCTAAAGTACCCATTTTCCGACGATGGTTGCTGCCTGCGTCGGTAATCGGCGGAATAATCGGTCTTCTTCTTGGTCCGGGTATTTGGGGAGCAAACGCGCCGCTTCCCTTTCCTGAAGATTGGACTACATTCTGGGCTGCCCTTCCCGTTATTCTGATCGTTCCCGTATTCTCAGCCGCACCACTCGGAACAGGTCTGGATCCGACGAAAAAACGTAGACGTTTTCGCGATATGGCGCCCACTGTTCTCCTGATGACGGGCATATTTGCCCTGGGTGGCAGCATCCAGTACATACTTGGATATGGGGTCAACCTAGCCATCACTGCCGTCCGGCCGGAAACAGGTCTCTATCGGACATTTGGCTACGAGTTGCCGCAGGGGTTCTCCGGCGGTCACGGATCAGCGACCGCCCTGGGGAGCATATTGCAAGACTTCGGTTTGCCTTGGTGGCAGACATCTCAGGGCGTCGCGTTGTCAGTCGCGACAATCGGACTTATTGGCGGGATGCTGCTTGGCATTCTCTTCATCAACCGCGCAGCGCGTAAGGGACAAACACAATTGCTTGGCCACTCGGGCGTTATCCCCAAAGAGACACTGCAAGGCTATACGACCGATATCGAAAAACAGAAAAGCCTGGGTCGTGAAACAACGGCCAGCAGTTCGATCGAAACCATTACGGTTCATCTTACGATCCTCCTAATCGCGTCGGGACTAGCCTATCTGCTTGCGGGCAGGATGCGCATCTGGGCGCCGCAACTCTATCTGCCTGTCTGGTTTTATGCGTTACTCATCATGTATGTGTTGAATTTTATCCTTATAAAACTCAAGCTCCACTGGTTGATTGATACCAAGGTAAAATCAAGAATCACCGGCACGCTTTCTGACTTTGCCATCACAGCAGCGATCATGACGTTGCCAATCAAAGCCATCTCCGCGTACGCCATTCCCATTGCGATCATGTGTGTCTTGGGGTTTGTCGGAACATACCTCGTCACATTCCCGCTTTACCGTCGTGCCTTCAAAGACAACTTTGCGTTCGAACGCGCGATTATGAGTTGGGGCGTCAATACAGGCGTGATGATTACCGGAATGACGCTTTTGAAGATTACCGATTCGGAGTATGAATCACCGGTCCTTACTGATTTTTCTATGGGGTTTGCTTTAATAAGTTTATTATCACTCGTAATCAGTCCGATCGACTACAATTTCCTGGCACGCGGATCAACGGGCGCGAATTTTCTGTGGAATCTCGGAGTTGGCTGTTTTTACGCGGCCATCGCGTTTATCGGTTACCGCCTATCGAGGCGGCCTGCGCGTGATGATGCGTAATGATTTGATTACAATCGCTTTGCCTGTGAACTAGGAAACAAAGAAAGGAGTATTGGTATGCGTATTGATATGCACGTTCATGTAACGCCTCCCGATCTCATAAAAGACTGGCAGAAAATCGGTGAAAGAGAGCCGTATTTTCGACTTCTCAGTGAAAGTCCCATCAACAAATTTGCGACTGCGGAAGATATTGTCGAAACAATGGAGCAAGACGGCTTTGATAAAGCCGTTATCTTCGGTTTCGGGTTTCAAGACATGGGCCTTTGTCGCTATGTCAATGACTACGTGATGGAGAAGATACGGGAATTTCCCGATCGCCTGATAGGATTCGCGTCGGTTCTCCCTCAGCACCCGGAGGTTGACCAAGAGCTCATACGATGCTTTGAGGGCGGGCTGTGTGGTGTGGGCGAGATCTTCCCGCAAGGGCAGGGCTTTGCTCTGGAATCGCCAAAGGAGATGGGCGCGTTCGGTGGCACGTGTACGGAACTCGAAATCCCCGTCATGTTTCACCTCAATGAGCCGGTCGGCCACTACTACGCGGGCAAGACAGAGACCTCGCTCGCCCAGGCAGAGATGTTCGCGAGGAACTTTCCCGATCTTAAAGTTATTCTCGCTCACTGGGGAGGCGGCCTATTCTTCTACGAATTGATGAAAGAAGTCTCCGCGGAGTTGGCAAATGTCTACTACGATACCGCGGCTTCCATTTTCCTATACGGACACAAAGTCTATAACGTGGTCAAAACACTGGGACTCACTGACAAAATTCTCTTCGGCAGCGATTATCCGCTGCTTGCGCCACACCGCTATTTAGCTGATATCGAAAAAAGCGATCTCTCTCAAGAAGAAAAGGATGCCATCCTCGGCGGTAACGCTGAAAAGTTACTGTCCGGTTTATTGAATCGGTAGAGTACACAAGGCAATATGTGTAACTGTGTTGCCATTTTAGACCGTTAAATAATGTCTGCAATACTATGCAGACATAACGTATGAAACCAAAAATACAGGGTTTTTGTGGTAAACTCATCTCAAATATACCGCAAGGTGTGGAGACGTAATTAGTAAGGAGATAACTATGAAAAAACCAAAAGGTGAAGTATTTATTGCGATTGGTTCAATTCTCATGATCATTGCCTCAAGTTTCGGAATTCTCGTCGGGATTTTATTAATGTTCGCCGGAGCCTGGCTGTTTACCCTGTTAGGCGCAACGGACATGTTCGAAGTCGGAGCCGCGGGGATTATAGGGACATTGGGAGCAGGTGTCGGGATTATTGTCATCGTGGTAGCTGTGTTGGGACTGATCTTATCGATCATGTGTTTCAAGCGTAAAGGGGATCCGAGACGGGCAACTTTCCCGCTCGTAATTGGGATTATTTTTAGTCTCTTCGCGATGATATCGCTGATTTCGGAGTTCTCGTTCGGATCGGTTATCGCATTGGTCGCTCCCGCGCTCATCCTTGTTGGAGCAATCCTAAACAAGCAATCGTTAGGTGAAATGGCCAACCAGCCGGCATATCCGGTGTATCCGCAGCAAGGCCAGCCATATCAACCTCCCAGCCAACCCTACCAACAGCCGTATCAACCGCCGTACCAGCAACCGCCGTATCCTGAACAACCGCAATTTCAGCCGTCCCAGGAGCCACAGCAACAATATCAACCGCCTCAGGAGCCTCAGTATCAATATCAGCCGCCTGAAGACACACAAAAACCACAAGACTGATTGGGATACGCGCCTTGCGGGCTCGCTTGCCCTGAGGTAGTTCAAACCCGTCAGCTTATTAGCCTCTCCGTGTGATAAATTCCCGATTGCTCTCTCCAATAGCCGCAAGCGATAGGGAACGATCCCACGGGGGAGGCTTTTTATTTGCGATTGCGTATAATGATGACAAGACCGTCGTGTATGACAGGTGAACCTGCCAAGGAGGGCATTACAATGGAAAAACCAAAAGGCTCAATTTATATTTCAATCGGTTCTATCGGCATGATCGTGCTTTCTGGTATCGGTATATTACTCAGTCCGTTTCTGATCATTGTGTCGTCATGGATCGCGAAACTGTTCCGAGAGATCGGCACCATACTTCCCGGCCATGCTCGTGGGGCAGGTTATCCCGCTGAGATGGTGATGGGCCGGTTTATAAGCGGCATCGGGATCGCGATCGGCATCATCGTATTGGTCGTGTCAGGCCTGCAACTTGCGTTTGGCATTCTGACATGGAAGAAAAAAGACGATCTCGTGAATACGACGTTCCCACTGGCAGTGGGTATTGCATTCGCTGCTTTGGCTTTGCCAATGGGATTTACCGCATTGGGGTTGATTCAACTGGCCTTTCCCATTCTGCTGATCGTGGGAGCGACGCTTAACCGGCAGCAAGGCAATGAATTGCGTGCTCAGGCGCATTACCATACGGCGCAACAGATGACATATCTTCCGCAATCACCGATCCCGATCGCTGAAAAACCAGCGGAGCCGGTTGCCGTCAAGGCCGCAGCACCAGACGAGCCAGTACCTGCTAACGTTGAACCGGAAGAACCAGTTTCCGCTACTGATGCACCTGAAGAGTAGGCAAGATTGTTCGCGGCCGACGCAAACCGGTCATCACCACAACACCATGTGGCTAGTGAAAACCGAAAACAGATGGACGCACACATTAAAATTCCTGATCATATTTATGCGCTGATGCAGCGGCTGAACAGCGCCGGTTACGACTGTTATGTCGTCGGGGGCTATGTGCGCGATTTATTGCTTGACCGCCCGACACACGATATTGATCTTGCAACCTCCGCAACACCGGAGGAAATCATGGAGGTTTTCACTGGCTATAAAGTGATTCCAACCGGCATTGAACATGGGACGGTTACTGTTCTCGCGAATGGCGATGCCGTAGAAGTGACAACCTTCCGCAAAGACAGCGATTACTCTGATCATCGTCATCCGGATTTGGTTTTTTTCACAACATCAATCGAGGATGATCTTTCACGCCGAGATTTCACGATTAACGCGCTCGCATGGCACCCTGGCAGTGGATTAATCGATGTTTGGGGCGGTCTTTCTGATCTCGCAAATTGCGTGATTCGTGCCGTCGGAGAATCCGATAAACGCTTCAGAGAAGACGCGCTTCGGATACTAAGAGCTTTGCGGTTCAGCTCGGAACTCTGTTTCTCAATCGAAGACGCAACAAAGAAAGCCTTGATGGAACAGCGCCAACTGCTTTCACATGTCGCGATGGAGCGTTTTCGCATTGAATTTGATCGATTATTGCGCGGCGACGGTGTTGCATCCGTTTTGACAGACTATGTAGCTGTGCCGGGTGTTGTCATCCCCGAGTTATTGTCGTTGCAGGCTCATATGAACGGCGCTCAGTCCCTGCTTGACATCGCGGTAAAAAGAGTTGATGCGGTCCGCCCAAATTCACCGCTTAGACTGGCGGCGCTCTTGTACGATGTGGATCTTTTATCATTTCCCGAGGACGATCGTGAACCCGGTCATCAGGCGTCTGCCATCGCGCGCCGGCTCCGTTACAGCAAAGCCGAAGTCAATAAAATGGAAATCCTTGTCGCGTCGCAAGCATATGAGTTGATCCCAGAGATCGGAAGCGTTTGGCGTGCGTTGAAGCAATGGGGCGAAGCGACATTTCAAGAGGTTTTGGAGATCCGTTTAGCGGATAAGAGTGCGCGTGACCCCGATAATGTCGGATCGAGCAATGAGTTGTCCGAGATTCAGGCGATTGCCGAAAGTTTGATTCGAGAGGGACGGAATCTTTCGCTTGCTGACCTTGCCATTGATGGCAATGACCTGATCAGCCTCGGTTGTCGGGGGGAAATGATCGGCACGGTATTAGACGAACTGCTCGAGCGTGTCTGTGTCGACGGGCTAGCAAACCGCCGAGACGTTCTGCTTTACGCATCAGGTGTCAGCGCCTGCGAAAGACCAGTTTCAGACCTTCCTCGTCAGTGATGCTGAGAGTATCCTCTGTGAGCACATATTTCATACGCACGGTTACAGAACGTTTATCCTTCTTTGTCAGTGTCAAAGACAGATCACCATTGGGACTTGAGGTGTAGGTCAAGCTCGTATCCTCGCGTGCCTGAATAATTTCCTGTTTTTCCTCTTCGGAGATGTCGGCCTCACCTGGTTCGACTAAGAGGGAGCGATCGGAATTGAAGACAAACAGCATGCCCGGCGCGAACGTCGAATCGTCTGATTCTACAAGACGCCATTTGCCGATGAGTTCATCATTGATGCCGCACGATACAGTGAGGCAAGTCACCAAAATTGCGCAAACAATTGCCAATAATGCAATGTGCCGAGTACCTATTCTTGTTTGTGATCGTGTCATCAATGTCTCCCTAAATCTATTGGGGTGAGTTTCATTTTACCACGACGCCGTCTAGCCCTGGGTTATAAGTCGCTAGATGAACGCCGCGGTGCCGAGCGGCGGTTAGCCGCCAATTTCTGTTACCAAGCTGTAATATTGGTCCACTACATTTGGTAGTATGATTTGAATTGACATACTACATAGGGTGGTTTATGCTTTTTATGGCTGCATATCACCCGTGCAGTAAACCCTAGAGACAATGGAGAGGACAGGTGATGGCATGAGTGTTATGTCACCGTTTATCAAGCGCCATTTTACAAAAGCGCTTAACGAAAGAGAAGGCACGGTTTTCGATCTTTTCGAGTGGAAGCATTGCGATGTTTTACTCAAAGATTACAAAAGCGGCCGCGTCTTGACCGATTTGAAAAACTTGGAGTTTCCGGTCTCTTATTCTCAGCAGGCGTGCGACATAATCGCATCTAAATACTTACGCAAAGCGGGCGTCCCGGGAGAATTTGGCTATGAGACATCGATGCGCCAGATCGCCGACCGCATGGTTTCGTTCTGGATCGGCGCATTGATTGATGAAGGCATGATTGACGAGGGTGACGAGGCCTCCATTCTTTACGATGAACTTGTTTACGCGATCTTAGCGCAGATGTTCGCGCCTAATTCCCCCCAGTGGTTTAACACAGGCCTGAAGTTAAAATATGGCATTGCCGGCGGCAAGAGCGAGCTTTACTATTACGATGAAGCCACGGGTGAAGTCGTCATGGCAGAGGACGATTATACTCGCACGCAGGCGTCTGCTTGTTTTATTCTCTCGATAGAAGACAAGCTTTTGGGACCGCACTCCATCACGGAGGGGTATGTTTCGGAGACCAAACTCTTCAAGGGAGGGTCTGGTACGGGCACGAACTTCTCGCAAATTCGCGCTGAAGGTGAAGGGCTCTCCGGCGGCGGCCAGTCGTCAGGCCTGATGAGCTTTCTCAAAGGACTGGACCGCAATGCAGGCGCGATCAAGTCTGGCGGAACAACACGCCGCGCTGCGAAGATGGTTTGTCTTGACATCGATCACCCTGAGATCGAAGATTTTATCACCTGGAAAGCGCGTGAGGAAGACAAAGTCATCGCACTCGCTAAGATGGGGTATGATGCCGACATGGACGGAGAGGCCTATCAGACTGTTTCAGGTCAGAATTCCAACAATTCCGTCCGCTTTAGCGATGAGTTTATGCGCAAAGTCGCAGAACTCGACCGCAATCCCAGTGCCACCATCCGTCTCAAAGGGCGTCGTGACTCAATGGTTGATCGCGAAGTCGCCGTCGGTCATCTTTGGGATATCTTCAACGAATCCGCATGGCGATGCGCCGATCCCGCGCCACAGTTCGATGATACGTTTAATGCCTGGCATACATGCCCCGCAGGCGAAGACGGTGATTACACGGCCAAACGCAATCGGATCAACGCCACCAATCCATGCGGCGAGTATGCATTTCTTGACGATACAAGTTGCAACCTCGCATCGATCAATATCTTGCGTTTCTATGACCCATCGACCCATGTTTTTGACATCCAAGGCTATATTCATCTGATTGCAATCGCTCAACTGGCGCTCGAAGCGTCCATTCACTGGGGTGAATTCCCCACTCCTGCTATTGCCAGGAAAACGTGGGGATTCCGCGCGACCGGTCTCGGTCTCGCCAATTTGGCGTCGCTGTTTATGAGTGCGGGGATCGCTTATGACTCGGATGAGGCGCGGACGATCGGCGCTTCCCTGGCTGGTATTCTCTCAGGAAAGAGTTATGCTGTTTCGGCGATGATGGCGCATCAGATTGCGCCATTCGAACACTACGAAAAGAATAAACCGCATATGCTCCGCGTCATTCGCAATCACAGCCGCGCGGCCGGTGTGCGCACTGACGCAACTGAAGAGATCTCTTATGCGCTTCCAGTTGTGGACCACGCGCTTCTGGGCAGGATCGGATTCGCACAGCTCGCCGATGTGTTGACAGAGTGCTGGACAAACGCGGAAGCGTGGGGCGAAGCATATGGCTACCGCAATGCCCAGGTGTCTGTCATGGCGCCGACTGGTACGATCTCTTTCGCCATGGACTGTGCCGCGACGAGTATTGAGCCCTTTTTCTCACACGTCGTGTACAAAAAACTGTCGGGCGGCGGTTTCATGAAGCTCGTCAATCCGATTGTCGATCAAGGACTTGAAACATGCGGATACAGTGATGAAGAGCGAAAAGCAATCCTCGACTACATTCTGCGAGAAGATGAAAGCGGCATGGTGATCGATGGCAAGATCGAGGGTGCCCCCTATCTAAAAGATGAGGATCTTGCTGTCTTTGACACAGCCAACACCTGCGGGACAGGTGAACGATACATTGACTGGCGCGGACACGTCCTGATGGTCGCCGCGATCACGCCGTTGATTTCAGGCGCTATCTCAAAAACAGTCAACCTGCCCAATGAGGCGACGGTGCAGGAATTTGCCGATGTCGTGACCACGTCCTGGAGACAAGGCGTCAAAGGGATTACGCTCTACCGGGATGGCTCAAAGTATGCTCAGCCGCTCAACATTAGACTTGCTGGAGTCGAACACGAAGATGTGCTATTGGAAGATCTGATGTATCAAGATCTGCTTCACTTCGCAAAGAAGGCAAAAAGCGAGCTCGACGAGTGCAATGAGATGCTCGAACGCGGCGATCTGATTCACGGACGCGCCAAGCCGTTCGGGATCCGCACGGGCGTGACACATCCGGCGCAGATTGAGGATGTCAAGGTATATATTACAGTCAACAGAAACGAAGAAGGCGAGATCACCGAACTTTTCATGACGACCGACCGCGAGGGCACTCTGATTACCGGTCTTTTGAACTCTCTTTCCAAAACGATCTCCGTCATGTTGCAGTACGGCATCAAGCCGGAGGCGATTTCAAAAATGTTGCGTGGTCAAAAATTCGAACCTTATGGGTTTGTGCAACGCCATCCCTACATCAAGTATTGCACGTCTGTATCTGACTTAATCAGCAAAGTGCTCGACATTGAGGCAGGCGATTACTCACGTGTTCAGGTCAAACCGGAAGGTGTGCAGGTCGGAGAGCAAGACGGACAAGAAGTTGCAGCAAAACCGGCCCAAATTAGTTTGGACGATTTTATCCACGAAAAGGCGCGAGATGCCAGCAAATCTGGCGAACGGTTATACGACGGATCGATCTGCACGAACTGCTCAGGCACGCGCATGGTGCGCAACGGTACCTGCAAAGTTTGTCTCGATTGCGGTGAAACAACCGGTTGTTCTTAAGGATTAAGTTGTAGGACCCTTTCAATAGGCAGGGTTTGGTGAAAATGCATAGAACATTTCTTCGGAGGTGCCGGCTGATCCCCTAACAGATCCGC
>LFTF01000078.1:28567-30066 GCA_001512945.1 Clostridiales bacterium DTU023
CGCTTTCTCTGATAGATCGCCCTCTTGACAGAGAACATACGGCAGACAGCCGGGAGGGATCAATCCATGAAACACTGTACACAATGTGGCGCTGAAATACCCATGGACGCAAGCTTTTGCACACAATGCGGTTTCAAGGCCGATGCTCAAACACCAGAGCAGCCCGAACCCATCGCAGAAGTCGTCAAAACAGTTCACCCAATACCCGAAGAAACGATAGTCGCAGCGGATACTTACAAAGTGGTTGAACCACCCCCCGCGTATGTGCCCCCCCGGCAACAGGAGAGGCCACCGGTATATAGCGCTCCGCCGCCTCAGCAACCCCAGTCATCGCCCTACGGGTATGGCGCTCCGCCACAGCANNCGCCACAGCAACAGTACGCTTACGCACCCGGTCCTCCAGGGCAAGCTCCGAAACGCAAACGCCGCTGGTGGATTCCCGTCATAATCCTTGGCGTGATCGCTGCGCTGCTGTTTGGATCCTATTTTGTATTTGGCGACCAGATTAAACAGTTGTTCGTGTCAACAGAAAAAGCGTGGAAGAAAGCCGAGCAAGCCTCGACGCTGTTCGAGAAAGATACGCCGCTCTATGCGATGCGGGAGTCATCGGAACAGCTCCTTAAACAAACGAAATTTGGCTACGCAACCGATATCACTCTGGATGTAAAGGCGGATGCTCTGGACGATGAACTCGCAGGCGTTTTAACAGCCCTTTCCAGTCTGCGTCTGCACATGGAAAACAAGCTTGACCTCAATGAATCGAATCCGCGATTTAATACGGTGGTGGGGATAGGCAAGCGTGGTGAGACGGAGAATATCCTTTCGGGTGAGTTTTACGATGTCGAAGACTATTTCGTGATCTCCATGCCGGAGATTCTGCCCAAGCCGCTGGCTATATCGAAAAATTATTTGACGCAGATGGTGGAAGACGAGGGCGGCCTGGACATTGATCTGGATGGCATATTCGGGGGTATGGGCAAAGTTCGCGATAATTTAAGCGTTTTCACAGGCGATAAAATCGATACCATGATGAATGACGTCAAAGAGATCTTTTTCAAATACGCTGAAAAACCAGAGCTCGTGAAAGGTGAACTGCTTACGGTGGGAAGCGTCAGCCAAAAACTCAATTACTTTGATGCTGTGGTGGTTGCCGACAAATTCGCTCCCATGGCCAAGGAAATCCTGATTTATATGCGGGACAATCCGGATGTCAAATCTCTGATTGAAGGGATTGGGCAATCCATGGAGTTCACGGAAACTGAGTCAGCCTATCAGGAGTTTGTTGACGAGATCAATGAGATGATCGAGGAAATAGAGGATGATCCTGAGCAGTTCAAGATCGAGACACACCGTATTCTCTATGTCGACGCAAAAAATAACCCTGTCGGTGGGAAATTCACATTCACGAATCGCGGGGATGGGGATGACCAGAACGTAACAATCGCGTTCCTTCATGCTGAAGACAAGGGCAAACACGCTTATCTCATGAAAATTGAAAC
>LFTF01000078.1:30201-33313 GCA_001512945.1 Clostridiales bacterium DTU023
ACCGTCCAAGCCAAAGAATTGAATGAATATGCGGATGAAGACATGCCGGACGCCGTTTCGCTGAAATATACAGGCCAACTCGAACGCAAGGATGGTGCCGATCATTTGATCGCGACGGTGGAGATCTTTGTTGAAGCCGAGGGTATGCCGATCACCATCACACTCGGGATCGACCATCGCGCAATTCCTGAAGGCAGTCTCACATTCCGCAATGAGATGGCAACGGATTTTGTCGATATGAGCGATGAGGATGCGTTGATGGAACTCATGGAAGATGAGACCATTATGGAGAATCTCATGTCGGCCCTTTCGCAGCTCGGGCTTGACTTAGATGAATTTATGGATGATTAGTGTTGTAGGGGCAACATGCGTGGAAAACGAATATAAAAATGGCGAAAGCCTGGTTGTGCGCGGCCTTTCCAAGTCATGGGCCGCGCACAAAGCATTGAGCGGGATCTCGTTTGGACAGCCGGCAGGAACGGTATTCGGTGTTGCCGGAGACAACGGCGCCGGCAAGAGCACCTTGCTGAAAATCTTAGCTTCCGTTCTTTCACGGGACAAGGGGCAGGTTACGTTTCAGGGCGTTTCGCTCGATGAACGCACGCGATGGCGTGCGTTGATCGGATATGTGCCCCAGGAGCTCGCGCTTGATGACCGGCTCAATGTCCGGGAGACACTTCTATTCTGGGCGGCCGCGCGAGGCTTTTCTTTGACTGAACGCAAACGCTTTCTTGAGGTCGCGGCATCGGATCCTCTGATCTCAGGCTTTCTTGACAAGCCGATTCGCGAGTGTTCGGGTGGCATGGCGCGGCGTGTAAGTCTGATCGTCGGCCTATTGGGGGATCCTCTGCTTATCTTACTCGATGAGCCTTTCGCCGGAGCGGACCACCACAGCCGCCAGCTGATGCTGGAGCGGCTCGATCTTCTTCGCAAACGCGGGCGTACGATCCTGGTTTCAAGTCATGAGGAGGACGTTTTAGAGGAACTTTGCGACCATATCCTTTGCCTTCAGGATGGTGAGCTTTGCACTCGTGTCGACGAAACGGCCTAGGGGACAGAGCGATGGGCCGGTGTGACGGATTAAAGAACGGTTCAGCTCGAAAACGGTTGCAAGCTTTTTGGGCCTTAATTAAACACGATCTTCGAGCGTCACGCACCGCTCTGCTCGTGACACTGATTGTGGTTTTACTTGTGTCGACTCTGGCTCTCCGGGTTGCCGGCCAGCAATCATCATCGGAAGACGCGTCAAAACAGCCTGATCTATCTGTTTCAGCTTCTATTATCGACGAAGACCAATCGATTTTGGGTGGACTTCTTGTCAATTATCTGGAGGGTATCCGCTACGTAACAGCAATCTATGACGATACGCTGCCCCGGGCCATGGAACGTCTCCAGGCGGATGAAATTATTGTCGCATTTCGTCTGCCCCCCCATCTTCTTGAAGAAGCCAGTACCGGCTCCCTGCGCGATCCTATCGAGTTATGGCTAAACCCGCGCATGCCGGCGGAGTCACATCAGCTCGGTATCCTGGTCCGGCAATATGCTGCGGCACTCAATTATGTATACGGCTCTGTATTCGGTTATCAAAGACTTTATGTAGAGTTGGGCGGTGATGAGAATACATCCTGGGAGAAGGCGACGGGGCACTCGCTCAATACTGTGATGATGTATATCGACCGTGACCGCTTCGTGAAAACGGGAGACCTTCTTTCTTTCAACCTCATACTGTATGCGCTCTCCGGTGTCCTTATTGTCCTTTCGCTGTTACCGGCCATGGGGGTGCTCGCCGGGACCATCCGCCTTGCGGGAACGTCATACGAAGACCGCCTGCTCGTGTCCTGTGGCCCCACCTCCTTAATGGCCGTGCGTCTCCTGATGGGGTTCGTATGGTGGGTGCTGCTTATAGGACCTCTGCTCATAACCTTGCGGATAACAGGTGTGCTGCAGTCGATTTTTGCTATTGCGTTTGCACTTTTGTCTGTGTACCTGATGATGGCATTGATCATGCTGGCAGTGGGACGGGCTCGCGCGCCGGGCGTCAGTGTGCTCCAGACAGGGTGGCTTGTTTTTTTCCTATTCATGGTCATGGGCGGCGTACTATATCCCACTTCTCTGTTTCCTAATTGGCTGGATCAAGGAGCAAAGTTCACACCGCTCTATCCTGCGATGCAGACGATTTACCGTGCTTTCCTGAATCGGGGCGTCGTGCCGGCGCGCGATGTGCTTGTGACATGCTGGCCGCTTCTTCCCGCGTTTATTGCCGCGCTGTTGTTTGGCAGGAGGCGCGTATGAGAAATATTGCCGTACTCGTTGGTCTCAAACTCAGGCTCTTATCGCGCCGTCCTCTGATGCTGGTGTTTTGCCTCATCATCCCTGTACTCCTGTCGCTGCTTGCGGGTGCCACCGTAAAAAGAAATGACTTGTCGAATATTCAGGGCGCTTATGTTGATTTGGCCGAAAATGCAGAGAGCAGAAAGCTCACCGAACTTTTTGAACACAGCCAGCTTGGCTGGATTCCTATACAGGAAGATGAAATCAACCGTGCCATTGAACTGGGCCAGCTCGACGGCGTTGTGATTATCCCCTCCCGTTTTGGTGACAAGAGCGCCGCCGTTCACATTGATGACGTGTACACGTGTGAGTTTATTTCGGGCAAAAATCAACTGGCGGGTGACCTTATACGCGAAAATTATCTGATTTCCGTGCTTGCGCTGGCGACGGATGCAAAAATGCAAAAAGACCTTCTCTCCCTGGAGGGGGCAAAATCGGTGTCAGACGAGGAGATGAACAGACGATTTTCAAAGAGTGCCGACCAGGCGCGCAGTGAAGGAGCGATTTTGCGGCTCGTCATCCGTGACGATGAAATGGGGCAGGCACTGCCGCTCATCCAGGTTCCCGATGTTGCCGTGGAAGTGCTGTTTCTGTCCGTTTTCTCACTTCTTGGCAGCCTGATGTTGGCCGATGCCGCGACCCAAAGGCGAATGCGGTCTCTTCCCGGAGGATTGCGAAGAGATTACTTCGCGACGCTGCTTGCGCTGGCTGTTTCGGGGTTCGCGCAGCTTGGCCTGATGGTGGGAATTACGCGACTTCTGATGCCTTCGACGACGCGTCC
>LFTF01000078.1:33377-37029 GCA_001512945.1 Clostridiales bacterium DTU023
AGATTCGTCCCTGCCTCGCTTTTACTCTTTATTTCGGTGCTGGCCGGCGGTACGCTCCTGCGGTTGCCGGCATTCTGGGTTGAGCGTGTCGGGCAGTACACACCGCATGGTTGGGCGCTGGCCAAGCTTATGGGAATGGAGACGACATTTTCGACTCCCCTAGTTGCTCTGGCCGCTCTTTCGCTTCTTGTTCTGGCCTATCAGCTTCAAAGTCGAAGTGACTATCTATCCGGCTAAGCGCACCCCCATTCCCGCCTAAATTTTTCGGGTTACAATAAACACACTAGACTGAGATGCGAAAGGACGATTCTATGGATGATAACAATCAAATCGAACAGATAAGAAATTCGCTGGGCCTTGTCCACATCTACTGCGGAGACGGTAAAGGCAAGACAACTGCGGCGGCAGGTCTTGCGATACGAGCCAAGGGGCGCGGTCTCAATGTACTGTTTGTTCAGTTTTTAAAAAAGAGCAATTCGGGAGAACTTGATTCCCTTCGCGAGCTCGGGGTTGAAGTCGTTTCAGGTCAACCTTACGGAAAGTTTGTCTTCCGAATGGATGACAGTGAAAAAGTTGAAACACGCGCCTTTAACCAACAGCGTCTGAAAGATGTGATTGAACGTAGCCGTGAGGGAATTGACCTTCTCATTTTTGATGAAATCCTGGTCGCAATTACACTTGACATGGTAGACGAGCAAGATGTTTTAGCGTTCCTTGACTCAAAACCGGAGCATCTCGAGGTTGTTCTTACGGGCAGAGGTCCGTCGGATGCGATGCTCGACATAGCGGATTATGTCTCCGAAGTTGTTATGAGAAAACATCCGTACGAAACATCAGGTCTAATTGCCCGACTGGGCATCGAATTCTAGTTTGCAAAAGAAAAGGAGATTTTCTATGCGTCATCTTCACGACACCATCCTGATCATCGATCTCGGGGGTGGGCTCGCGCGTATCGCGGTCCACAAAATCCGTGATGAACATGTTTACTGTGAGGTGGTGTCTCAGAACCGATTTATGAAGGCAGATGACCTTATCACTGATACTGTTCGAGGGATTGTGATTGCCGGAGGACGAGATGAAACGGATGCCAAGCAAGCGGATTTAGAGGGCAAGCAATCCTACAAGGCGTTGTGGACCAAACTCTTATCAACCGACCTTCCGCTTTTTGCAATTGGAGCAGGCGCGGCACAGTTGGTCGCTCAATATGCATCTGTTGAGATCCCCGACCTGATGGCACATAGCGATGATATCCCTTGTATCATTTATAAAACTGATGTAGATACGATTGAGACGGGATTATTTGACGATCAAATGACCTTAAAAAATTTCCTTTATGACATATGCGGTTGCAGCGGAGATTGGACGGTTGACAGTTATATCAGTGAGGCGATTCGGCAAGTCCGTGATGTTGCGGGTGATAAGAGAGTTGTCTGCGGCCTTTCCGGAGGGGTTGATTCCTCTGTGGCGGCCATGCTCGTGCATCGTGCGATTGGCGATAGGCTGACTTGCATCTTCGTGGACCACGGATTTATGCGCAAGGGTGAGCCTGAAATGGTTCGTCAGATGTTTGCCGGTGAATACAAGGTGCCTCTTATTTCTGTTGATGCCGTTGACCGCTTTCTTGAGAAAGTTGGGGGTGTCCTTGAACCGGAAACAAAGCGAAAAATCATAGGCGAAGAATTTATTCGCATATTTGAGGACGAGGCGAAAAAACTAAACGCGTCATTCCTGGTCCAAGGCACCATCTATCCTGATGTGATTGAAAGCGGCGAGGATGGGGAAGTAGTGAAAAGTCATCACAATGTGGGCGGTCTCCCAGACAACATGCTTTTTGAAGGGATCATCGAACCGCTCCGTGTTCTGTTTAAGGAAGAAGTGCGAGCCGTGGGACGCGCTCTCGGACTTCCGGCTTCCATGGTTGAGCGTCAACCTTTCCCTGGTCCTGGGCTTTCCATACGATGCCTCGGCGGTATCACACGCGAGAAACTTGATATCCTTCGTGAAGCGGACGCCATCTTCTGTGAAGAGATTGAATCCAAAGGTTTCCGCGACAGAGTCTCCCAGTACTTTGCGGTCATGACGGGCTTGCAATCGGTTGGTGTCACGGATGGAGTTCGCACATATGACTACACGATTGCGCTGCGCGCCGTCAAAACAGATGACTATATGGTGGCTCAACCGGTGGAGTTCCCCTGGTCGTTTTTGCAACATGTTAGTTCCAGGATTACGACGGAGGTCCCCAACGTCAGCAGGGTTGTTTATGAGTTGACGGGGAAGCCGCCGGCGACGATAGAGTGGGAGTAAAAGACCATTTAATGACACTCTGCAAAAAACTTACAAGCTGACTTCAATAAATAAGCGAACCTCTCGGTAGCCTTAAAAAGGCCCAGAATTGAACGTCAGGGAGGAGGTAGGTACGTTAGATACCAGATCAAACTAGGAAGTCTTGTTAACATAGTATGCGAGGTGAAATAAAAATGAAAAGATCCGCATTGATCATAATTAATCCGTCAGCAGGAAAAGAAGACGCAGGCTCCTATGAAGATTTAATTAGAGAAGAATTAAAAGATAAATATACTAACTTGGTCGTAAAATATACTCGGGGTGAGGGTGATGCTACAAAATTTGCCAGACAAGCATCTGAATATAATTTTGATCTGGTTGTATCTTTAGGTGGAGACGGAACCCTAAATGAGACAGTAAACGGTCTCGCAAGCTTTAAAACCCCACCAATGCTTGGCATTATTCCCCTCGGTACAGTTAACATGTATGCGAGAGTTTTAAATATTCCTATCAACACAGAAAAAGCGATTAAGCTCTTGAACAGCGACTATTATCAGGAAATAGATGTTGGCCTGGCTAATGATAAGTATTTTACGAATATTGTGGCTGTTGGACCACCTGCAAAAGCTATCTATGATGTCGACATTGAAGATAAAACAAAATTAGGTTTCCTAGCCTATGTTATTGCAGTCGGTAAAGAAATTATAGAAGACGATGTTTTCCCCGTAAAACTCAAAATGGATGAAATAACATGGGAAGGAGAGATTTCCATTATCGTTATAGGACTGCTGGATTCTCTTGCTGGACTAAAAACGATTGCATCTGATGGAGATATAAGCGATTGGATAATGCATATTGTTGCCATTAAACACTTAAATATATCTGAATTAATGGGCATGACTGCTGCGTTAACTTTTGGAACTATTTCTGAATCAGACAATATCAAATATTTTAAATCTAAAACTCTCAAATTAAGTACACTTGATAACAGTCAATTTGAAAGTAATATTGATGGAGATAAAGGTCCCAAGTTACCCCTTGAGATAAAAGTTTTGCCAAAGCATTTAAAAGTGATTTCGAAAGAATAATAATAAATTAGTTTAGTTTAGGGTAGTGTTCTAAATCGAGTAAGATGTAACCATATTGTAGTGGCATCTAAGCGATGGATGGACCTATTCATATTTATTTCTCCAATTATCAAATTGATGAGCTTCGAGTTTCTGTACTAGGATCTGTAAGAAACAGTCAAGTCCGAAGTAGTGGTGTAAATTTACTTTCGGTATTTCAGATCGTTCTTATATGACCCGCAAGTGAACTGTTCGTGCAATTTTAAGCGAATAATTAACAAATACAACCTCCCAGATGAATA
>LFTF01000063.1:0-2743 GCA_001512945.1 Clostridiales bacterium DTU023
ACTCGTTTCGACATCAAGGAGGCAGAATCAAACCCATCCGTCACAATTCCGCCGGAAGCGATGTGCGAAAATGCAAAACCACGCGTTCCTGTTACATCGCAAACAAGCCCCTTCAACATCTGGGCCAGACAAAGCGGCATGTGATCGCCAGATAAACGCGATCTAGGTTTGTCGGCGACAAGTGAAATGATTGCCTGGCCAACTTTATCTGGCACAAGTCCTGCAAGCGCTGAGCGCGGCTCATGTTTCAAAGCATCCTGTCTGCCGAGGATGTCAGCGATTGTCTCAACCTCAAGTTCGGGAAGAAAATCAATGACAAGCGTTCCTACCTTTTCATGTTTCGCGACATTGGTATTGGCACAAGATAGCGCAACTGTTCTCCCCAGTTCCATCGCCGCAATTCCCGACAAACCGTAAGACGTTATGAGAAATTCGCCGCATGATTGAGACAACCCTGTCGCACGCGATTCAAAACACACACAACCGCGAAAACGCACGCCTTCCGCATATTTCATGAGTGGGTGTGGCGACAGATTCAGAGGGACGAGAGCCGGTCTTGGTTCGCTGACGGCATGCCCCAGGGAGACGAGCAAGTCATAACCGATCGCAGTACCCCCGAGATCAGGGCTAGCGCAGCTTCCCGTAGCCATAATAACCGCTCGCGCGGATAAGATAGAACCATCTTGAAGGCTGAGTTTAAATAGATCACCTGTCTTTTCCAAACGGTTCACTGTGGTAGAGCATTTCAACACAATGTTGTGTTCTTCGAGAGCTCGGACAAGAATCATCGAGACGGACCGCGACTGCATTGACCGCGGATAAACACGTCCCTCACCTTCCTGCAAAGTAATTAACCCCAGTTTTCCAAAATAATCAATCAGCGACTCTGCCGTCATGTTCCGGATAACCGCTTGCGAAAAAGTGGGATCCTTTCCATGAAAGTGCCCGTCAATCGTTTGTGTATTCAGGAGATTACAGCGCCCGTTTCCGCTCGCAAGCACTTTTCGAAGTGGTTGGCTTTCTTTTTCAAGAATCATAATAGAGGAAGAGGTCAGCCCCCCTTGTCTTGCGGAGAGTGCCGCAATCACGCCGGATGCCCCTCCGCCTACGATAATAAGATCAACTATTTCCGCCACGTCCTGTAACTCCTCGCTCTATCGGACAATCGCGATAATCGCGTCGTCAGCGGATATCACAACGAATGAACGATCATCCAATGCCAGTATCCGCCTGACGTCAGATTCAATTGACATACGGACAATTAATGCTCCGGTATTCATATCGTACACAAGGAGCTCCCCGTCCGATGCGGCAAGTGCCAGACTGCCACTACGGGCAAGTGCAAAACATATAATTTGGTCTGAAAGCTCAGGTTCGAAAAGTATGTGATCACCACGCGTAACAGATGGCAAAACGATCGAAAATTGCGATTTCCCTTCTTTTTCTGACAACATAGCATATCGACCACCCATCAGATCTACATGTTCAATGCTGCCCGGCATCGCTGTTACCCGCACTTCCCCTGAGTCAGTGTCGGTCAGCATAATTGCGCGATCATTGTACAGGATTGATTCCCGATCTGCGAGATGACCAATACCCGGAAATAAATCCTCCTCATCATAGAGTAAATCCATGACCTGATTGCACGCATAATCGTAACGCTGCAATCGCGTCGATAACGTGCCGTTCGATAGATCCAGGAGCACAACATCGAAGAATTGCCCGTCAGGAACAAATGCCACCCGGACAGGCCATTGAGCAGATGGAAACGATAATGTCCGTCTGTTCGTTTCAGCAGCAATTTCGTAGAGAGCGACAACTATGCGGTTTTGAGAAGAAGGTCCGAACGTCAACAATTGACCGTCCCGGTAATCAGCTCCGTGAACTGTTTCGGGCGCGTCAATTTCATACGTGGAAAGGTCAGGAGTAACAACCATAAACCCTGAGCCTCTGACAGGTGTGACAATCAGGCCTTCCTTCATGGTTATGACACGTGACTCGCGGTATGGAAATCCAATAAATGACTGTTCACGACCTGATGCGTCAAGCAAAGCAAGACCCTCATCTTCAATGCGCACGAGCGTTGTCCCAACCACTGTAAATGACGAAGCGAGTTCGCCGTCCAGGGGGAAAGGTTTGCTCAGAAGAAGCGCATCAGTTGCGTCCCCCATAGCCACAGGTTGACGAGGGATTAAGAAGATAAGCGCCACCGAACCAAGAATCATCAGCCAGCATAACGACAGGATAGCGATAAGCCTGGATGCCGACTGCATCGTCTTGCCATTCTCACGAGCCGCTTGGTTTTGATTATCAGATGTTTGCGTCATATATCCTTCATTTCCGCGCAAGGAGTTGTGCATGGAATCTTAGAATCACTATATCATGTTCGGCCCACGCCTTACCTTTGACAAATACAAAAAAGGGGCCGCCCACAGGCAGCCCCCTTGCAACTCATGGTTGACCATGTTTCGCCTTAGTACATACCGCCTTGCGGGGGCATCATCGGCTCAGGCTCAGGAATTGACGCAACGACCGCCTCAGTCGTGAGGAGGATTGAGGCTATGGAAGCTGCGTTCTGCAGCGCGGAGCGCGTTACTTTGGTGGGATCGACGATCCCGACGCTGACCATATCAGAATACTTCTCTGTCAAGACATCGAATCCGATACCGCTTTCAAGCGATTTAACGTGCTCGCAAACAACACTACCATCAAAGCCGCCATTCGTAGCGATCTGACGGACAGG
>LFTF01000063.1:2879-12764 GCA_001512945.1 Clostridiales bacterium DTU023
GGCGCACCGGCGCCGTCGATGATAACAGTGTTGTCTTTACCCATTTTGACCTGGCGTGCCTGTCCAAGGTCTGTAAGCTCAACTTCTTTAAGCTCCATACCCAGATCGGAGGAAATGACTTTACCACCTGTGAGTACGGCAATATCTTGCAACATTTCTTTTCTGCGATCACCAAAGCCCGGAGCTTTCGCTGCGGCGCACTGGAACGTGCCACGCAATTTGTTGAGGATGAGAGTCGAGAGCGCTTCGCCGTCGACGTCTTCTGCAATAACGACAAGACGTTTGCCGTTTTGAACAATCTTTTCAAGTAGCGGCAGGAGGTCTTGAATATTTGAGATTTTTTTGTCGGTGATCAGAATGTAGGGTTCGTCAAAGACGACTTCCATTTTTGTTGGGTCGGTCACCATATAAGCGGAAATGTAGCCCCGTTCGAACTGCATGCCTTCAACGATCTCAAGTTCCGTACCCATTGTCTGAGATTCTTCAACAGTAATGACGCCGTCATTGGTAACGGACTCCATCGCGTTGGCAATCTCCATGCCAATTTGGTCGTCGTTTGCTGAAATTGCCGCGACTCGGGAAATATCGTTCTTGCCTTGGACGGCTTTGCTATTACGGCCAATCGCCTCGACAGCCACGGCAACAGCCTTATCAATACCGCGCTTCACGATAATCGGATTAGCGCCGGCGGCTACGTTGCGAAGGCCTTCTCGGATGATGGCCTGTGCGAGCAGGGTTGCAGTTGTTGTACCGTCGCCTGCTACATCGTTTGTTTTTGTCGCAACTTCTTTGACGAGCTGTGCGCCCATATTCTCAAAACGGTCTTCTAGCTCAATCTCACGCGCAATGGTGACACCATCGTTTGTGACAACGGGAGCTCCGTAAGTCTTGTCAAGCACTACATTTCGACCTTTGGGGCCTAACGTAATGCGGACCGTATCAGCCAGTTTATTGACGCCAATCTCCAACGACTTGCGTGCATCTTCTGCATATTTTAAATCTTTAGCCATTATTATCTACTCCTTGTCTTCTCAGTGAATCATTCAACAATAGCGAGAATATCGCTTTGTCTGAGGATCGTATATTCAACGTCGTCAATCTTTACTTCTGTACCGGCATATTTGCTGATCAGAACGCGATCGCCAACTTCAACTTCCATGATAATGTCTTTGCCGTCAACGATTCCCCCTGGACCGACAGACATAATTTCAACGATTTGCGGTTTTTCTTTGGCAGAGCCCGGAAGCACAATGCCACCCTTCGTTGTTTCTTCGGCTTCGAGCCTCTTGATGACCACTCGGTCTCCTAGCGGTTTAATATTCATGTTCATACCTCCACATCAATAATTGTATTTTACGGAAGTTAGCACTCGTACTAATCGAGTGCCAACATTAAACAATATAGTCAGGTGAGTGAGTTTTGTCAACTGTTAAAAATCAAAAGATCGTGTCCAATAGTGAACGGAATATGTCTTTTTCAGAAAGCAGGGCAAGAATCCGCGAACCATTCATGAAACTTCGGACCACAGAACTTGTAAGACTAAAAGATGTGAGAACCATCACAATGATCCAAACCATAAAAACTCCCCACAGCAAACCAAGTAATAGACCACCTGTTCGGTTGAACCATCCGATGACGGGAATGCCATTGAGGACAGGTGTCAGAAGCCTGGCTACAAGACCGATTGCGATGCGAACGATCACAAAGACGACGATCAATGCAAATGCACTCAACACAAGTTGCCAAACAGAATTGACAGTCGTGTCGACAAGGGAATTGCCTGTCGCGCTTGATCCTTGTAGAATTTTGCGTGTCCATGTCTCAGGCAATCCTAGCCTTTCAAGAACAGGAGAAATCGTAGTCGGGGCAGAGGCAACGCTGTCGTGAATTTGATCAGAAATATCGCTCATCGTTCCGCTAAAAAGCCCCAATTCAAAAAGCCAGGCAGAAATCGGACGTACCAAGAGAAACGCAATAGCAATCGAAATCAGCGAGCTGATAAAACCGACTGCTGTCAGCAGAAGACCACGGCGATGCCCAATCCATACAAATAAACCAATGACTACCAATGCAGATAAATCAAATCTCATAGTCGTTTAACTACCTTCTATCCCCTCGTATCGGCACAGCGATCTGCCTTGCGCATTGTTTGTATTGTCTCATAGTCCATCTGAATTGACTAATAAAACATAAAAAAATGCGTAATGTCCGCCGTCATCAACCGCTTATATGCTAAAATCGTGTCCGGGAGGTCGTGCCATGCAAGAAACAAACATTCCCATTGACAAACTGATATTACTCTATATCGCTGAGCAGGCTCCGGGGATCCGAAAGTCGCAGCTTCGGGACGCCGCACTGGCAACGCTTTCCATGGATTATTTTGATGCGACAAGCGCTTTAGACGAACTCATATCGACACACTTACTCCACGTAGCAGTCAGAAAAAATGAGCCTGTACATGATGCTCGTGGCCGAGCAGTTGAACGGTGTGAACTCACTGATACGGGGCGCACCGCTCTGGACGCTCTTGAAAAGCAGATCCCCGTTTCCACAAAACGCTTTTTATCAGACTACCTCATCGATGGCGATCTTAAACGAAGGCTCGCTGACACGATTACCGCAACCGTAGAAATAACGGCGACCGGGCATTACCGCCTCACCTGCCGTCAAAGCGATGAAAATAATTCGGGACTGACCTTGTCACTTTCATTCCCAACCCAAGAATTAGCACAAATAGCTGCCACGACTTGGCGCGAATACTCCGAAGATGTTTACCTGTCCGTTATTAACGCACTTGTGCACGGGCAACAACATGACCAGGATGAATCCTGACCTGTTACTGCCCGCTTATTCACAATCATAATATTTCAGCAGTCTTGGAGGATATCCTCTTCCGGCAACGCCTTCAACCGTTCCGCTAGATCAAGCGCATATGCCCGAATCTTAATTTCATCTTCTTTTGTAGGACGTCCGAGGATCAGCAGCGGCTCAAGACGTTCCGCTTTATGGCGCCCCATGAGACCTTCAAGTTGTTTTACCATCTGAGATCCCCAACCATAAGTCCCTGCGATCCCAAAATACCGCAGTGGTGGATTGAGCCCCCCGATCAACATCGTCATAGCCGCCGCCAGTGGGTGAGCACCACCCAGAACAGCAGGAGATGCCAGGATCAGGGCCCCTGCATAAACGGATTCTGTGAGAATCATTCCGATAGGAACACGTAGATCATGTTTGGCAGCGCCCAGATCAACAAGCGCCACTTCGATGCCCTCGCCACTGAGTACCTCTGCTATCACATTAACCAATCTGCCTGTACTACCGTGCATTGTGACATAGGCGATGACCGCGTTTCTGGTTACCTTGTCCGAAACCATGCGTTCATATTCACAAAGGATCGTCTCCGGCTCAAACCAGACCGGGCCGTGCGCGGAACAAATGATCGCAGGATCAAGTTGTCTTGTCTTTTCGACGTAGCGTGCCACGTGACCTCTAAACGGCATCATAATCTCGGAGAAGTAGGTGCGCGATTCATGAAGTCGGATTGTTTGATCAGGTTTACTTGGTATATCAGGTGAATAGTGACTTCCGTACAAATCGGAACTAAACAAAATACATTCTTCAGGCATCCAGAACATCGTATTATCGGGCCAGTGCGCGAATGGAACTGGCACACATTCGAGAGTGACTCCGCCAAGGTCGAGGGTGTCGCCTTCAGCGACAATCATGATATCTTCTTTCGGAATATGAAGAAGAGCCTTTAGGAAATCAGCAACTTTATCAGTAGCGACAATTTGGGCCTTTGGATAAAGGTCTATAAGAATGCTGGCTGACCCGGAGTGATCCTGTTCGGCGTGGAGAAAGAGAATATAATCCAGATGCTTTATATTCTTGTCACGCAAATTTTCGAGCAGCTGGTCAACGGTGTCTTCCTGAACGAGATCAACCAAAGCTGTTTTCTCATCGCCTTCGATGAGGAAGCTGTTGTAAGTTGTTCCGTAAGGTGTCGGCATCAGGCAGTCAAAATATTCAAGTTTTGGATCGATAGCCCCCACTTGCGTCACTCTGTCTGTAATCATTTGAATCGTCATGTAAATTCCTCTCTCGTTTAAGCTGTTGTATCAGAGGCAATCCCATAAACAATCGACTTTGATACGTTTAGAAACAAAGAAAGCCGGGACGCCGGCTTTCTTTCATACGAATCTTTGCAAGACTCTCACTACTCCAGCGGTGAAAAGTCTTCTTTGGGTACGCCGCAAAGCGGGCACACCCAATCATCCGGCAGATCTTCAAAAGAAACGCCAGGATCAATCCCGCCGTCTGGATCGCCAATCTCCGGGTCGTAAACGTAACCACAAACATCACAGATATACTTTTGCATGATTGTCCTCCCTTTCACCACCGGAACAAATAATCTCCGGTATTTAGTTGATTGACATTATATTAGTTGAAATATTATACACGATCCACAACAATCATTGTAGTGATTAAAGCGAAAATTCGAACGACGACCCATCGAGGAACACTTCATCGCCCTCTTCCACGCCCGCGTCGAGTAGGGCATCCTGTATGCCACTCTCGATGATACGTTTTTGGAAATGGCGGAATGACTCAGTGTCACTGAAGTTGGTAGACAACATCAATTCACGAATATATGGTCCTTCAACACAAACAATTTGCTTGTCGGTGACAATCTCAAAATCATATTTTTTCTCGAAACGATAGACTTTCATTTGTTCAATCTCTTCGAGTTCCGGCAAGGGCAACGTCACCACTTCTGCCGCCAATGCCTGTTTGAAAGCCATAACACCTTGTGTTGTCACGGCTGAGATCGCAAAAACGCGATAACCTTCACGTTCTATTTCTTCGCGAAGCCTTTCAATCTCCTCTTCCTCAACAATGTCGATCTTGTTGAGCACGACCCACATCGGTCGTTTACCAAGCAAATTCTTATACTGGGCGAGTTCTTCGTTGATTGCATTAAACCGATCGATCGGATCGATCCCGTCAAATGAAGACGCGTCAACCACGTGAATCAGCATTCGTGCGCGTTCAACGTGGCGCAAGAAATCGTGCCCCATACCCGCCCCTTCCGAGGCGCCTTCGATTAAACCGGGGACATCCACGAGAACAAATCGCGTGCCTCCAACGTCAACAACACCCAGAATAGGTTGAAGCGTCGTGAAAGGATAGGAGGCGATCTTGGGTTTGGCTGCCGATACGACAGAAAGGATCGTAGATTTCCCTGCATTGGGGAAACCGACAAGTGCTGCATCAGCGAGCAGTCTGAGTTCGAGATCAATCTTGACTGTTGCGCCCGTGCGTCCGGCTGTCGCAAAACGAGGAGCTTGTCGAGACGGGTTGGCAAAACACATGTTGCCACGGCCTCCCGTGCCGCCTTTTGCGAGGATCACCTCGTCGCCATCCTCTTTCAGGTCAGCGATCATTTCACGCGTGCCTGATTGCAGTACGAGTGTTCCCGCAGGCACCTTGAGAACCAGACTGGCACCACTAGAACCGGCCATCCGCTTGCCTCGACCAGACTCACCATCTTCCGCAGAAAAATGATGCTGGAAGCGGTAGTCCTGGAGTGTATTGATATTGCGATCGGCGCGCAAGATAACGTCACCGCCCCGGCCGCCATTGCCGCCATCGGGCCCGCCGTTAGGGATGTACTTCTCGCGCCGGAAAGAAACGACGCCGTTACCGCCGTTGCCTGAGCGCACCTCAATTGTCGCATTATCGTAAAACATGTAAATAGATGAAGAGCGGCTTGCGCCGCTCTCTTTTTTTATTCTTCGACCGGATAAACGCTTGCCTGTTTGCGTTTACGTGCAATGCGCTCGTAGCGCACGTTACCATCGATCAGAGCGAAGAGCGTGTCATCCTTCCCGATTCCCACATTAGTGCCGGGATGAATTTTCGTACCACGCTGACGGTAAATAATACTTCCCGCCGTGCAGTACTGCCCATCTGATAATTTCGCGCCCAGGCGTTTCGATTGTGAATCACGTCCGTTGCGCGTACTTCCCATACCCATCTTGTGGGCCAGAAGTTGAAGATTTACTTTGATCATAATAGTCCTCCCTTTTATGTCCGACGCGCCGATAATTTTATCCGCGTAGTGTTCTTACTCTATTTCCTCATAAGGCTTGTCGATCACAGTGACAAAGCGTCTGCCGTAGCTGTTCGCGATTTGCAAGCATCCAATCCTGGCGGTATTCATCAAGGTTTCGATGATATCTGCTCGTTTCTGGTCATCCGGGTAGGAAACTGCACACCGGATATTGGCCGGTTCGAGCGCGTACTCTGGTTCCACTCCCGCTAGTTCCTGAAGGCTTCCAATAACTGTTTGCGCAATCGCGGAAATCCCGGCACAAATCTCATCCGGCCACGGTCGCCACACTCTCGCGTGACCCTCCATCTGGAAGGAGCCAATACGGCCCTCCTGGTCAAAGAGAAAGGTCGCTCGAATCATCTTAGCCGTTTATCGCCTCGATCAGCACGCGCGTGTATGCCTGCCTGTGACCCTGCTTGCGACGATAACCCTTCTTGGATTTATATTTGAACACGACAATCTTTCTGCCGCGCCCTTGTTTCACAATTTTGCCCGTAACAGTGGCGCCCTCTAGGTAAGGCGTCCCTACCCTAAGCAACTCACCTTCAGAGATAGCCAGAACTTCATCAAACGTGATTTCTTCTTCCGGCTCCCCTGCGATCGTTTCAATAAAAATTTCATCGCCCTCGACAATGCGGTATTGTTTGCCGCCTGTCCTGATGATTGCGTAACTCATATGCGTATCTCCTTGGTTCAAGACTCGCTCGGTTTAGGTTGTAGCTTTATCGCAACATTAAAAAAACCCCGCCGATGCGGTCGCCGGATTATGATACGACAGACACGCCCCAGATGTCAAACAAAAACCTTTAATCGTCCCAGGCTTCACTAATCGCTTCTTCAAGAGCAAAATACTGGTGGTATAGGTCGTCAAGATCCACGAGAAGTGCGGCGTAGCGCTCATAGTCTTCCGGCGCATGCCTGATAGCATCCCCCGCTTCAAAGGCAGCACGTCTGTCCTCGTATTCTTTGATCATTTTTGTAATACGGCTTAACGAATCGCGATGTTCGGCTCTCAGTCTTCTCAAATCAGCGGCGCTCATCGCATCATCATCGCTGACGTCCGACTGCGCGCTTGCAATCGCCTGCTCTTCTTGCCATTTTTTGTGGCTTTTAAACCACGACTGGTAGCTATCAAAAGCAAGTATCCGGGTTCCAACAAAACCGAGCAGATAGTCGGAGATTGCCCCGATAAAATATCGGTCGTGACTGACCGCGAGTACGGCACCCTCAAATGCGGCAAGCGTTTCCTCGAGAAGATAGCGCGTTTCTATATCGAGATGATTGGTCGGTTCATCGAGCACAAGGATGTCAGGCCTCATTTCTAAAAGTGAACACAGGTATAGACGGTGACGCTCGCCGCCCGAAAGAGATCTCAGACGCTTGACCATGGCCTCATCCCGGAAACCAAATTGTGCGAGCCGTCCGCGGATTAGCGTCTCTGAAACAGGGAATGCTGAAGCAAGATACTCGAATACCGTGAGTGATTCATCCTCGAAAATGACGTTTTGGCCCATGAAAGCGATGACAGGGTCTCCGTAGACACGTATCCTGCCATCGTCAGCCTCTTGTTGCCCCAAAATGATTTCGAGCAGTGTGGTTTTCCCACAACCGTTGGGCCCGACTAGCGAAATTTTTTCTGAAGCTTTGAGTGTAATCGAGACATCCTCGAAAAGCTGTCTGTCAAAAGCAATGCCAAGTTCCGAGCTCTCGATTAGTACGCGGTCTTTATTCTTTTTCCCGTCGGGCGGAAGAAAAGTAAATGTCATACGACGTTTGGGATTTTTTTGATTTTGAAGTGTTTCAAGATCATTTTTGAGTTTTCGAACAACTTTTTCGCGCGAATGATACGACTTCATTTTGCGATGAGACAGCATGGTCTGCGTTACGTCTTGTTCTCGCTGAATCCGCTGAGAAAGACGATCGATCGTCGCTCCCAAAAGTTCTTCGCGTTCACTCTTTTGCACACGAGACTCCGAAAAATTGCCACGATACGTAAAAAGACGTCTATTTTCAAGTTCGTAGATCTGTCCGCAGACCTGATCCAAAAACCAGCGGTCATGCGAAACGACTACGAGAGCAGAGCGCCTGCTCTGAAGATACGACTGCAACCATTCCAACCCGTCGTGATCAAGATGGTTGGTCGGTTCGTCCAACAACATCAGGTCACTTCGTTCGAGCAGTAGTCGGCCAAGCGAAACGCGCATTTGCTCGCCCCCGGACAACGAATTGTATGTCTGATGCATTTGTGATTCGGTAAGACCGAGACCTGCGAGATTCTTCGCCAGTCGCGCGCTGTAATCGAACGCGCCTTCTGCTTCCCACCTGGCCTGAATGCCACTGTGCTCCGCGATCAGCAAGTCTAATTCATTCCCCCCTGTCCCAACCATGCATGCCTCCAGTGTTCGCATGTGGCGTTCCATGCGCACGAAAGTGGGATTCTCCAATATTGCAAATCCTTCGTGATCATAAGCTAGCTGGCGCTGCCCGAGTGTTGAGATAACAAGTGACTGAGCGCGAATAATCTCACCTTCATCTGGTGGAATATGTCCCGCAATAAGGCCGAGCAATGTCGATTTTCCTGTGCCATTTTGACCCACAAGACCGATCCGATCACCTGCGTCAATCGCAAACGAAAGATCGGATAGAATTGCTCTTCCTTGAAACGATTTTGATATGGTTTGAGCCTGAATGATGCTCATCTACTTCTCTTTCCCTATAGACGGGCATAAGCGTCCCGTCATTGATCTCCGCCATTTTACCACGCTTGAGCGATGGACGTGTTAGAATAATTTCTATTAGAATATTGGCAGAGTTGGAGTTGAATAGCGATGAAAGACAACCCGAAAGATACTTTTGCGAGGGATTGCCTCCCTTGTCTTCCCTCTTTTAATGACAAGACGGTCAAGCGAGCATCCGCACAAATAGCCCACCTGATTACAGGAGAACCCTCTGTCGATTATAAAAATGTTGCATCTTCTATTGCGCCCGGCAAACAGATATTCTTCATTGGAATTGGCGGGATCAGTATGTGTGGCCTCGCGGAGTTTGCTCATCACCAAGGTGTCAAGTGTTCGGGGTCAGATCCCAATGCCAACGCGAGAACTGCGTACTTGAGTGCTCTGGGGATTCCTATTGTTCACCACCATGAGGCATCTACTATTGATCAGGCCAGTCCGGATCTTGTTGTTTTTTCAAAAGCAGTTTTTGATGATAATCCCGAACGTATTCGTGCAGCGGAACTCGGCATTCTATGCGTTGAGCGAGCTATTTTCCTTGGAGCGATCAATCGACTGTTTTCACGTGTCATTAATATCAGCGGCACAAATGGCAAGTCGACTTGTACGGCTATGTGCGCCATGATTCTTTTGGAGGCGGGCATCGACCCAACGGTACACCTAGGTGCTGAACTCATCGATTTCGAGACAACCGTTCGTCTGTCGAGGTCAAACCCGCGTGATCTCCTGCTGTCTGAAGCATGCGAATTTAAACGCGGTTTTTTTCACTACGAGGGTACCGCAACCGTTATTCTCAACCTAGTCCATGATCACATTGACTGTTTCAAGACGCACGCAAGCCTGGTGAAAGCGTTCGCCCAATATATCGCCATACAACCGCAAGGATCTAAGCTCATCCTACCAACATATGACCCGGATATCGCGTTGATGCTCGAACAGGTTAATGAACTTCGTCCGGGGCACCTCGATCAACTTGACCTGCTCTGGTTCGGTGCCGCGAATGAACAGACCCCGCATGGCAAAAAACCTGACTAC
>LFTF01000063.1:12817-42890 GCA_001512945.1 Clostridiales bacterium DTU023
ACTTACGATCCCCGGTGAATTCAATATCCGCAATGCGATGGGAGCCATCATCGCCGCTGATCTCGCCGGCGCGTGCCCCTCAGATGTAAAGACAGCACTGCGCGCCTTCCGCGGAGCTGAAGGACGCTTTACACGGGTAGGACAGTTTAACGGCGCTGAGGTTATCATCGACTACGCCCATCACCCTTCGGCCGTGCGCGTCACCGTTGAGGCTGTGCGGCATCTTCCTGCGAAACGCCTCTGGATATGCTTTCAGCCGCTCACGCACAGCCGTGTCCGCGGTTTCTTTGACGAATTCGTCGACTCTCTCTTAGATGTCCGCCCGGTCATGATGTCTGAAATTTACGATGACCGCGAGAAAGATACCTCGATCAGCTCAAAAGATATCTGTGACCGGATCAATGAGCTGGGCGGAGAAGCGGTATTCTATCCGACAAACGCGGCGCTGGAGGCACATTTGCGCAAAATTCTTGAACCCGGCGACGTTCTCCTCATTATGGGCGTTGATCTTCGAGATGTCGGAGATCGCCTCACCGGGCGCGTCGATCACATAACGCACAACTAAAAATACCGCCTGTGGCTTAGCCGCAGGCGGTAATTATCAAACAGTCAAACTATTCAGTGTCGGAGGCTCAGCGTGTAGCTTACTCGCCATCCTCCGGCGTAATTATCGTTTCTTCAGGCGTCAAAGACACATTAACCGTTGCACCGCCCGGAAGTGGTTTGGGGTCGGCCGCGTACGTCTGGTAAATCGACTCGAATTCTGCCGATTCAACCTTCTCTTTATCAAGCAGTAAGGAAGCCAGTTCGTTCAAAAGCACGTGATTTTCTTCCAAGACTTGCTTGGTACCTTGATACGCATCGTCGAGAATCATAGAGATCTCTTCATCGATAGCAGCCTGTAAGGCATCACTGTGGTTCATGACATGACCATAGTCGCGCCCAATGAAAACTTCTTCTTCATCAGCTGTCACGACATTGCCAAGCCGGCTACTCATACCATATTTTGTTACCATACCCCGTGCAATTCGATTGCACTCTTTCAAATCGGAGCTTGCGCCCGTACTGGTCTCACCGAATATAATGTCCTCGGCTGCCCGACCGCCCAAAGCCATCATGATCTCAGCGATGAGTTGTGACTTGGTTTTGAAATACATATCTTCATTGGGTTTGAACGCTGTATAACCGCCAGCCCCACCTGCCGGAATGATCGAAACACGTTCCACCCGGTCTGTTGTCGAGACTTCACGCAGTACGATCGCATGCCCAGATTCGTGAAAGGCCGTGAGCTTACGCTCCTCCTCATTTATGACGCGACTCCTTTTTTCAGGTCCGATCGTCACTTTAAAGACAGCTTCCGCGATATCTGAGTAATGGATTACCGTGTCATCTCTACGAGCGGCAAGAAGCGCCGCCTCGTTAAGTAGATTAGCTAGATCGGCACCCGTGAACCCGGGTGTCATCTTGGCGATTTCAGCCAAGTTGATATCTTCCGCGAGCGGTTTATCCTTTGCGTGAACTTTGAGAATCGCCTCGCGTCCCACAATGTCAGGGCGCATGACCATAATACGACGGTCAAATCGTCCGGGGCGAAGAAGTGCGTTATCGAGTATGTCGGGGCGATTGGTCGCCGCAAGAATGATGACACCCTCATTGGGACCAAATCCGTCCATCTCAACGAGCAGCTGATTCAAAGTCTGCTCCCTCTCATCGTGTCCGCCCCCGAGCCCAGCACCACGGTGACGACCGACCGCATCAATTTCATCGATGAATACAATGCAAGGCGCAGTTTTCTTCGCGTTCAAGAATAAATTCCTAACTCGGGAAGCGCCCACACCGACAAACATTTCAACAAAATCTGAGCCACTGATCGAATAGAAGGGAACCTTCGCTTCACCCGCGACCGCTCTCGCCAAAAGCGTTTTACCCGTTCCCGGTGGTCCTACAAGCAAAATCCCTTTGGGTATCTTGGCGCCGAGGGCAGTATATTTTTTGGGATTTTTCAGAAAATCAACCACTTCCTGAAGCTCCTCTTTTTCTTCTTCTGCTCCTGCGACATCATCAAATGTCACCTTTATCTGGTTGGGATCTGCCAGCGTCGCCCGGCTCTTCCCGAATGACATGGCTGACTTACCCTCGCCGTCCCTGCGAGCATATGAGATAAATACAAAAGCCCCCAGCGAAACCATCATCAGCAGCATGATAATTCCGTTCAAAATACTCCCAAAATCCGTCGGTCGCGTGTAGTCAAACGACTTGATCTGACCTTCTTCTTTGGCTTCGCGAAGCATATCAAGATATTGGGGAATAGCGTCTATTGGTATATCTTTTTTAATCGTTTCCGCCATTCCATCTTGCACGGCTTTTTCACTCATCGTTAGATTGAGTGTCGCTCCATCAATCGATACTGATTCGACAGCGCCGTCTCTTATCATCTGTTCGACTTCAAAGAGCGTGGAGTCTTTTGTTCGATCTGCCCGAGACATCATAAATGTGGTCAATAAGATCACAATCATAAGAATGATGTAAAAGGAGAATCCACTGAATTTTTTTTGTTTTGGTGCGTTCATTCTCTAATTCGTTTTCCTATATTTTTTACCATTAATCAGCTTATTATTAGTCTTCGTCCGGTGCGAGTACAACCACATCGGGTAAATTCCTATAATAACCATCGAGATCAAGCCCGTATCCGACAATGAACTCATTCGGGATCTCCATGCCAACGTAATGGACATCGATTTCAACCTTGCGTCGCATCGGTTTGTCAAAGGCCGTCACAATGCGGACACTCGCGGGATTGCGTGTCGACAACAGATTAGTCAGATGGTTGAGTGTTAAACCCGTATCGACAATGTCCTCGACGATCAAGATATGCTTACCCGAAATATTTCGGTCAAGGTCTTTATTTATCTTGACAACACCGGTGCTCTTCTCGCCCTCATAGCTACTGACTGACATGAAGTCAATTTCGCAGGGAACTTCAAGTTCCCTGATAAGATCCGCCATAAACATAAACGAACCTTTGAGCACGCAGATAAGGTACAATTCTTTGCCTGCGTAATCTTCTGAAATCTGCTTGCCAAGCCGCTCTACAAAAGTCTGTATCATTTGACGTGTAACGAGCGTGTGGTCAATTGTCTTTTCTTGAAATGCCATCTTTTTCTCCAATCAGAGAGCTCCGCCATTTTGCCGACGGTGAAGTTCGAACACATCTCCCTATATAATACATAAGCATTCTATCACAGCGCATTTTCATTGAGTAGCTTATGCAACACAATGCCGTGTGGTCAAAAAGCCCACTCACCATCGCGCAACACAGGGACAGCTTTACCATCCTTTAAGTATCCTGTGATATCCAGTTCCGGTCCACCGACCATAAAATCAACATGAATCATCGATTTATTAGAGCCGAGCGCTTTCCGCTCTGCTTCCGTCATATGGGCTCCGCCTCGGACGGCTTCGGCATACGCGTTGCCGAGCGCAAAATGACACGAAGCATTTTCATCAAATAGAGTGGTTTTGAAAAGCATGCCTGATCGCGAGACAGGTGACGAATCAGGTACCAGAGCGACTTCTCCGAGGCGGCGAGCTCCTTCATCCATTCCAAACAATGTTTCCAGAACTTCGGCATTCTTTCCGGCGTAAAAGTCGACAACTTTCCCATTCTCAAATGTAAATCCAAAATCCTCTATTATTTTTCCCATCACAGAGAGGGGTTTCGTTGAGCGGATAATACCGTCTACTTTCATGGCGTTAGGCGTAGTAAATATTTCCTCAGTCGGGATGTTCGCGATATACGCGACACCATCCGGTGTAACCGATGATCCACCGATCCATTTGTGGTGATGCGCCAAGTGACAAATCAGATCGGTACCTGGGCCTTCGAAGTGAAGGTACTCAAAATTTTGATCATCGAGCCATATTTCACGGGTTTTAAGCTCCGAATCATGAGCTTTCCAAGCCGCGACCGGATCATCTGTGTCAATGCGACATATACTAAAAACGATGTCCCATAGCGTTTTTAAGGCTTCTTCCTCAGGGAGGTCAGGATATACGGCCTTCGCCCAGCGGACGGAAGGATATGCTGCCACAACCCATTTGATTTCACCGGAGTCCATATATTTATCGAGATGCTCCGTTGCGACCATCGCTGCTTTTTGAACACATTGAATCCTGCTCTGCTCAATATGAGCGAACAAATCAAGTGATGGGGCACTTACACGAATGAGGTGATAACGGTCTTTCATCATGCTCTCGCGGTAATCGGCTTCAAAAGCAGGAAAATAATCAAGGTCTTCAGTCTTCGCCTCTTCGTATTTCGCAAGTGCGATCTCATTGTCTGTCAATCGTGTTATGACGTCACGCGCGCCTACCTTCCAACAAGCACGGACTACTTCACGCACAAGAGGTAGTGCTTCGGTGTCTCCATGGACCTGGACGCAATCGCCTTCTCGTATATTGGCGCCGATCTCTACAAGGACGGACGCATATTTCTCTAACATTTTGTGATTCATTTTTGCTTTCTCCTGTTTTAAGCGTTGCCATGGCCTATCAGGCCAGTTTGCGAAATAATCACCATCCTACCGTCTGCTAACCGCGCTTCCAAGCCACCCGGAAGCGACAATCTCCCATTCGTTTTGTCTCCCGCTGATACAGTGGCACTCAATTCAATCAAATCATTCGTATTGCGTTCGCTAAGGGCGTATTGAGCCGGATCATCTTCTCTTCCTGTCGCTTCAATGCATTGACAAAAATACAGTTGCAAAACGCGTGAAGCGATCGCCTGAGGCAAAGACACTAGTACCGAGAGCGACAAATTTTGATCGGGCAAGATGGCACCATCATAACTGTCTTCCGCAATCTGTGATAGTGCTGCGTCATCGCTTGCTGCTAACGCACCCAGGCGGATAAGTGAGGCAGTAGGATCATAACCAATCGCCTGCTCCCAAGCGGGAAACAGTGTGTTGCGAATCCGATTTCTCAAAAATTCGTCGCTACTATTCGACTCATCGTCTCGCCATCGAAGTTCCATCGCTTGCGCGGCGGTGACAACCTCTGCCCGGCGGATATCGAGCAATGGCCGGATGAACGGACCATCGAGATATCGGATTCCAATGAGCCCACGCAGACCCGATCCCCTCCCGATATGCATCAGGATACTCTCCGCGCGATCGTCCATGTGGTGGGCCAGAGCGATGCGAAATCCTGCTGAAATCTCCATTCTGTCATGGTATTCACGACCGATTGTCTCCAGAGTTTCACGACGAATGATCCTGCCCGCCTGTTCAAGCCCGATGCTATGTTGTTTTGAGTAGGCAGGAACATCTTCGCGAACACACACAAAGGGAATCTCATGATCTTTGCTGAAAGATTCGACAAGCTGTTGATCGAGATCTGCGTCCTGACCACGGATCATGTGATTCAAGTGACAGGCGATGAGACGGAAAGGAACAATCGTCCTATAATGCACGAGGAAAGCAAGAAGTAGCATCGAGTCGACGCCACCGGAGATACCTGCCACCACAAGACTATCAGGAATAATCAGCTTTTCGCGCTCACACGTCGCCTCAATTTTTTCGAAAATACGGTACGTTTGACGTGGGAGCGTGGCCATCGGGAAATGGACCGTTATGGTTCGGGAATGCCGCGATAATCAGGCGCCGAAAAAGTCAGCGTCTGCGGATTCCACTCGAGCGCGATTGTTGCCCGCTCGCCTTGTCTGTTTTTTTCAACAATCAGATCGATATCGCGAATATCTTGCTGATAAGAGCTTTCCTCTTCTCCCCGGTTGGGATCATGAAGAAACATAACCACGTCAGCATCCTGCTCGATTGCGCCAGATTCACGCAAATCCGCAAGACGCGGGCGGCGTGCCGCTCTATCCACTTCACGACTGAGCTGTGAAAGCGCAAGCACCGGAACCTCGAGATCGCGAGCCATCACCTTCAGCATCCGCGAAATCTCAGCGATCTGCTGCTGTCTATTTTCGGCCTTTGACCGACTGGTAGCCGTTCCCATCAGCTGAAGATAGTCGACCACCACGAGGTCGAGTTTTTGTTTTTGGAGCTGGAGTTGGCGACACCTGGCGTGAATCTCTACCACGTTAACGGATGAATGGTCATCGATATAAATGGGCACACCGTACAGCTCTCCGAGACCATCAGCGATCTTGTCCCAAGAAACCTTGTCCTTGATATCAAGTGACTCCAGTTGCTGAAAAGACATCATAGTTTTTGATGACAAAAGTCTTGTAGCGACTTCCTCTTTGCTCATCTCAAGTGAAAAAATGGCAACGACGGCGCCATAATAGCGCGCCACATTATGTGCCATATTGAGTGACAGTGCTGATTTGCCAACGCCCGGACGCGAAGCGAGAATATACAGAGCACCTTTTCGAAGTCCGCCGAGCACACGGTCAAGACTGGGATACCCCGTGCGCGCCGGTTGAGTGCGCTCTCCTCGCGCAATGGCACCGAGTTCGTTGATACGGGCACCAAGAATCTCGCCTAGGTGTGTGAGACCTGCATTATCATCATCTTCACGGATATGCATGATTCTCTGCGCGGCCAGCTCAATCAGCTGTTCCGCTTCAAACTCGGAAGTAAAACAAAGTCCGATGATACCGTCCAGTGACATGATCATGCGACGTTTAACTGCAAGGTCTCGAACAACGTCTATATAGACGGGATAATTCGCGGCAAATGGCACCGATCCGGGGAGGGCGGAAACGTATTCACGGCCACCAGCCCTTCCAATATTACCGTTCGATATGAGGTGATTGGTCACCGTGAGAATATCGCACGGTTTCTGATTCTCGTTGAGCGCCGTAATTGCTTCAAAAATGAGTTGATGTTTAGGGTCATAAAAGTCTTCTTGCCCGAGAAGCGACATCATTGCCGCCAGAGGCTCAAGCTTCATCATGGCACAGCCCAGCACAGACTGCTCCGCGCCGGTGTTATTAGGGAGCGTTTGCCCCCTCAACCGATCCGATATTTTCCCAGAATCGTGCATTTGCCCTTGATAAGCATCTACCATTAAAGATCAGCCTTTACATCGAGCATGAATGATACGGAGACTTCGGGATGCAGACGGATTGTCACACTATGGCTTCCAACCGTCTTGATCATTTCGCTCATCGCTATATCGCGCTTATCAACATCGTATCCCTTTTCTGCCACAAGGTCAGCGATATTTTGGTTGGTGACTGTTCCATAAAGGCGACCCGCGGAGCCAGCTTTCGCAGAAAATACGAATCGTTCTCCTTCAATAGCTGTCGCAACTTCTTTGGCATGCAAATATCTTTGTTCAGCTTCCTTCTCGCGTGCTTTTTTGCGCATTTCAATGACATTCATATTGTCTTTTGTTACTTCCACCGCAAGATTGCGTCTAAACAAGTAGTTGTGAGCGTAACCGGTCTTTACTTCGACCACATCGCCCGCATGGCCAAGACCCTTTACCCCTTCAAGTAGTAGTACTTTCATCCGATATTTCTCCAATCCAACAAGGTGTGAATGTTATTTTAGCACATCCTTGTCCCACCATCTCGCCGCAAATAGATAATAAAAAACCCCTACTCCGGTTCCTTGCGGTCCCGGGAGGGGCTCATTGATCACAACGACCAGATTGATCGCGTTATTCGGCTTTGTAAGCAAGCAGTGCGACTTGCCGTGAGCGCAGGATGGCTGTAGTCAAGCTGCGTTGATGGCGTGCACATGTTCCGGTCATGCGGCGAGGTAAAATCTTAAAGTCTTCCGCCATATATCGCTGGAGAAGATTAACGTCTTTATAATCGATAGAATCGATATGATCGGCACAAAATACACAATATTTCTTCCTGCCGAACCGTTTTTGACCGCCACCCTGGTAGCTCCCGCGTCTTCTATTATCTGCCATATTCATTACTCCTTTATGAAATCAATTCATTAAAAATCAAAGGGAAGTGACGTGTCGTCGTCGTCTGGAGCGGCCAGGAAATCTTGGCCTCCACTGTCAACGGTTGTCGATGTCGTATAGTCCCTGGATGTATTGTCCGCACCATCGTTTCTGTCACTGCGCTTGGATTCGCAGAACTCAACTTCATCGATAATTACTTCTGTCGTGTACCGCTTTTGTCCTGTCTGGTCTTCCCAACTTCTGGGCTGGATAGATCCGACGACCAAAATGCGGTCTCCCTTCGAGAAATAGCGGTTAATAAATTCTGCCTGCTGACGCCACGCTACGCAGGGGATGAAATCAGCCTGATTCTGCCTTGTTCCATCCGCAGCAGCACGAGTGCGACGATCGCAAGCCACTGTAAAATTGCATACAGAGAGACCGGTTTGCGTGGTCCGAATTTCAGGATCGCGCGTAAGACGTCCCATTAAAACTGCTTTGTTCATTCTTGAGTCCTTTCCGGCGTCACTGATTCTTCAGCGACTTCTTCCCGGGGTGCTTCCGTCAAAGGCAATTCTTCCTCTTGAACCTCTTCGTCTTTATCGACTCCAGAGGCATCAGGTTCTTCAGCAGGAAGCTCTTCTGTGGAGACATCCTCAGAAAGATTTTCGACTTCTTCCTGTTCGTCTGCTTGTCCGACTGCAACAGCTTGCACGGCGTTAGATCGCGCTGTTTCCGCCTTGATCTCGTCATCCAAAGAGCGCCTTGAGACCGGCATGAATGTGCCTTCCGCCAACACTATCAGGTAGCGAAGGACAGCATCGGAGATGCGGAGCAAACGCTCAATTTCTTTCGGAGCATCAGGTTCTGCATTGAAATGAACGATAACATAATACCCATCGCGGATATCCTGTATCTCGTAAGCCAACCTACGTCGACCCCATTCAGTGATGTCGATAATTTCTGCCGATGCCTCAACAATCGCTTTCACACGATCCAATTGAGTCTTCAGCACATCTGCAGGCAGCGTGCCATTCAGGACATAAAGTAATTCATATTTTCTTGTCATAGGTAATAATAAACCTCCTGGACATATGGCTCTGCTTTATACAGAGCGAGGACTTGCGCCTGTTAGAACAGGCGAGTGACACTCTAGCATGACTGCGACCTTGAGTCAAGCGCGAACCCATTATGTTCTCCGGTTTCCGCTCCTGTCCTCAGCAAACAGTTTAGTGCAAAAGCTAACATTTATATTTTGACTGCGACAAAATTATTTGGTCTTAACGATCGTACATTACGTATCGCAGGTTATCCCGGAAACAGTGGCCGCTTTTGATAAACGATCCATATAGGCAGTCGCTTCCTCGCCGTCAAATCCTTCGGCATATATAGTATCAACTGCTTGTCTGTCAAGCGTCCGAAGCGCGTCGAATAAATGGTGCGTTGCTCGTGTGAGATCCCTGCCACCTTCATATGTATAAAGGCTGAGATGATCGTACATCTTTTCGTCGCGACCGCCTCGATCAGTGTTACACGATTGCGAAGTAAGACGACCTCGAAGCGCTTGCCATGTTTCTTCACTTAAAAACAGACCGATCGAACCTCCGTCTTTTTCAATGTCAAACAAAAAAGCATCCGCAATCAGCGCATCGGCCTTGGGACACACAATCACTACACGAGCTTTAGGTGCGTAATGACGATATTTCATGCCCGGTGAGAGCGGATGAGTGATGTCCTCCGGTTTCACTTGGTCCTGCCACGGAATGACCTGTATCCCTGTTCGTTCCAAAATAGCCTTGGCTGTAATTTTCCCTGGCCTCAGAATCCTAATCGGATCGCTTGTGAGATCAATGACAGTTGATTCTACGCCGACGTCACAGGGCCCATCGTCAATCAAGAATGGGATACGTCCCGCAAAATCGTCCAAGACATGGCGTGCCCGCGTCGGACTCGGACGACCCGAGATATTCGCCGACGGCGCCACAACCGGAACTCCTGCCGCTTCAAGCAGAGCGCGGGCCGCAGGCTGTGATGGGAAACGCACAGCAACCGTCGAAAGACCGGCAGTCACTTCATCTGGTACATCGTGCCGTCGTGGCATCACGTACGTCAACGGACCGGGTGAAAAGGCTTCATAGAGGGGCCAAAATGTATCGGGTACTGATTCTGCGACCTCACCGACATCGTCGGCAGACAAAAGGTGGACAATGAGCGGGTTATCGGCAGGCCTACCTTTGAGACGGAAAATCTCCTTAACTGCGTCCGGCAGAAATGCTGAAGCTCCCAGGCCATAAACCGTCTCAGTTGGAAAGGCTACAACAGACCCTGCAGCAAGCGCTTGGCCCGGTCTCACAAAGACAGCCGAATCCAATGGATGCTTGATAAGAATGACTTGTGTGTTCACATCACTCACCTCTAAGTTCATACCTCAAGAGCCGCCTCGTGATCGGCGAGTTGTAGGGCATCAATAATCTCATCGATTTCCCCGGCGAGAATACGCTCAAGCCTATAGAGCGTCAAACCGATTCTATGGTCCGTAACGCGAGATTGCGGGAAATTATATGTACGGATACGCTCGCTGCGGTCACCGGTGCCAACCTGACTCTTTCTTTCACTTGCAATCGCATCAGACTGCTCACGCTCCGCGAGATCGAGCAAGATCGCGCGCAGATGGGCCATCGCTTTGTCCTTGTTCTTGTACTGAGAACGCTGGTCTTGACACGTTACGACTACCCCGGATGGTAAATGAGTGATACGGATGGCCGAACTAGTTTTATTGACATGCTGCCCGCCTGCTCCAGAAGCGCGATATGTGTCAATCTGCAGATCTTTGGTATCAATCTCAAATTCGACTTCGTCAACCTCAGGAAGCACTGCGACAGTTACAGCAGAAGTATGGATACGTCCGCCTGACTCTGTAACGGGAACACGCTGAACGCGGTGCGCTCCACTCTCATATTTGAGCCGACTGTAAGCTCCCTTACCATCAATCATGAAGACAATTTCCTTGAAGCCGCCAATTCCTGTCTCGCTAAAGTCAACAATCTCGACTTCCCATCCCCTGATTTCAGCATAGCCTGAGTACATGCGAAAAAGATCGGCAACGAACAGCGCCGCCTCTTCGCCGCCCGTTCCTGCGCGGATTTCTACGATAACGTTTCGCTCATCGTTCGCATCTTTGGGTTCAATGGCTTCGCGTATAGAGGCCTCGAGCTCTTCGGCTTGAGTTTCAAGTTCAGCTACTTCCTCGCGCGCCATCTCGCGTAGCATCTGATCGTCCGTATCGTAAAGAAGGTTGCGGTTTTCTTCAAGTTCCGATTGAACACGTCGCAACTCGCGAATAAGTCGCACCAGAGGTTGTATCTCTGCATGCTCTTTTACAAGCTTGACATAGGCTTGCTGATCGCGCATCAGTTCCACATCTGCGAGCATTTCTGACAGCTCGTCGTATCGCGCTTCACTGGCGGTCAATTTTGTATGTTGATCAATATCCATATTAAAACTTCCTATTATGAGCTGAATTCAGTTTACAACAAGCGACAGGCCGGATGACAACCCGTTGAGGCTACAAACGAAAATACCAGCACTCTTTCATGATCGGCCAGATCCCTGACAACGTGTTTTGTCGTCCAACCAAAGTCTGAGAACAGGGAACAGATATCGCGTGACTGCCCCGCGCCTGCTTCGGCGACAAGTACGCCTCCCCTGGCAAGACGTCCTCGCGCTTCAGACGCAAGCCGTCTGTAGAACCTGAGCCCGTCAGGTCCTCCGTCGAGCGCTGACTTGGGTTCATGGTATGCCACTTCAGGCATCAAGGAGGCGATGTCCTCTTTTGGAATATAGGGCGGGTTAGCCGTAATCACATCGTACAGCGCAGTCCCCGGTGGCCAGATATCTGCCGTCACCACGACAGCATCGAATTCGGGNNACAACTTTCTCCGCGGACAGACGGCTCGCGAGACTGACACCGATCGCACCTGAGCCCGTAAAGGTATCCAAAATTGAAATCCCCATCTTCTCTCTGTTTTCTTGCGCTATTTCGATGCACATATCAAAAGCGACATCCACCAGCAACTCCGTCTCGGGACGAGGAACAAGCGTCGCTTCCGTAACACGGAACGGTAACCCGCAAAACCATGCGCGGCCGGTGATCTGCTGCAGAGGAACATGTTTTACTCTCAATTCAAGCGCCTGCTCAAGCCGAGCCAAGGTTGCTTGATCTAAAACATCATCTGGATAGGCGAATTGTCGTGAAAGCGGGATATCCGCGACAGCTTCTATCAGAGCTCTCGCTTCTTCCCGGGGAGACTCGAAGCCTGAAGCAGAAAGCAAATTGACTGCCTCAAAGAAAAATCGGCGTAACGTCAGGCGCTCACCAAATGTCATCGTCAGGATTGTCGGGAATAACGGCCTTTGTTGCCTCGATGGCAACTTCCATCATTCCGTCATCTGGCTCCGCCGTTGTAAGTCGCTGAAGGGCAAGTCCAGGCTTTGACAGTACGCGCGTAAAGGCATTGTCGCGCGATCCCACAAGGCGGACCAATTCGTAGGAAACTCCGGCAACCAAAGGCAAGAGCGCGAGCCGGATCAAAATATTAATCCACACCGTATAGCGCCCGACCAAAGAAAAAGTCAAAATAGATATCAACATGACGAGAAACATAAACGAGGTACCGCATCGGGGGTGAAGCCTGCTTTGTATTTTCACATTATCGACCGTCAGAGGAAGGCCAGCCTCGTAACAAGCAATCGTCTTGTGCTCGGAACCGTGGTACATCCACACACGCCGAAGCTCCGACGACCGGGACGTCAACCAAAGGTAGAGAAGAAACAGGACAATCCGGATCACACCTTCAAAAAGCGCCAGCACAAAAACCGCGCCCCCTGTTTTAAGACCTAATCCGAAGCCAGAAAGCCTACGAACCAGATCTGTTAAAGCGGTCGGCAAAAGAATGAAAAGAACCGTGCTCATCCCAAGAGAAATAAAGAGAGTCACACCCAACACAAAATTCGGGTGACGCTCCGCAAACCGATCAAATGCAGAGGATTTAGTGTGTTCTGTCGTCTCCTCAGTTACCGCTAACTCAGCTGAATACATGAGCGCTGATATCCCCGTTTTGAGTTGCGTCACGAGACGGGTAATACCGCGTAAAAAAGGAACGTTGAATTTGCTTGATTTTCCGGGACGATCTTTAACCGTGACCTGAATCTCCCCGTCAGGCAAACGAAGCGCAATGGCCTGCTTGTCAGGGCCAAGCATAAGCAGCCCTTCAATCAGAGCCTGCCCGCCGATCGTCGTCTTTTTGCAAGGTCCGCCGTTTGCTTGATTACGAAGTTGAACGCCTTCACTGTCTACCGTGTCAACAGTTAAATTGTCATTGGTGTCGCTAGCCATCATTAATCCTGCCGGTATTACCGGTAATCGCGTTCAATCCAGGTTCCTTGAAAATAAAGAGGAGCTATTCAGCTCCTCTGTTGGTTACCTGTTGCTGATTGATACGTTAAAAGAAAAGCTGTTTAGCTTTCCGGTTTGGTATCCTGATCCGGATTGGTGTCCTGATCCGTTTTGGTGTCCTGATGCTGATTCATACGTTTGCGGAACTTGTCTACTCGTCCGCCCGCGTCGATTAGCTTCTGACGCCCCGTGTAAAAGGGATGGCATTTCGAGCAAATATCAACATTGATCTTGTCTTTGATTGCTCCTGTTTCGAACGTTTCGCCGCAAGCGCAACGCACAATACATTTGCCGTAATTTGGATGAATTCCGTCTTTCATGTCTTTCACCTCTCATGGAAATCGCGCGAGAAACTGCCTGCCCTCGTATGCGATCCCAGAAATATGCGCCCCCGAAGAGCCGCCCGATGATTGTACAACGGCGCGCGAGACGCTGTCAAGCGTTCATACATTTAGTTACAGGTGATCGATCTAAGAAAACATCACCGTTTGGAATCAACGTAGAAAGGCGTTTTTTCAACGGGGATGTCATTTGTAAATAACTTTTCCGCTCGGATGACACGAAACGGATCTGTCGCAACCTCTAACCGCACCCCTCCTGCCCCTAGCGTGTAAGAGCGGTGAAGCGGATCATCTTCACTAAGTAAATGATCGGTAAAATGCAGGATCGGCCCCCCGTGAAAGACAAGAGCAAGTGGAAACCTGTCCGCAGATTCCTGTGCCATTGTTTCAATGCGATCTAAGACGCGCGTTATGCGTGACAAAAATACATTATAAGATTCTCCGCCGGGAGGCGTTATCTGCCCAAACGATTTGACAAACTCACGGTATAGAGGTTCTGACAGCAGCTCATCGTGCGTCTTGCCATCCCATTCGCCAAACTCGCGCTCCATGAGATCCGGCATCAATTCCACCGGCATATCGGGGAAATATAACTTTGCCGTGCTTGCGGCACGCACCAGAGGCGATACCCAAAGTGTCTCAATATCTGGCGATTCCCCTCTTTTCTGTCGCTGCTCAATCAATTGGCGGCTTTCGGGAAGAATATCGTAATTCAGAGTTGATCCCTGATATTCTCTGCACAGGTTCTGATACGTCAATCCATGACGAATCATATAAACCGTGTGTGTCTTTTGATGCATTGTCGATAACCTCTTTTCAATTTAGAGAATCATATAATGGCGCACCCGATTAGGTGCGCCACTGGTCGTCTTCGCAGAATAGTCAGCTCTCGAGTATGCCGCCTATTCAGTGTCCTCTTTTGTGTCGATAAAATAATTGGCAAGATTAGCGTCGGCATCTTGGCGGCCGACCAGCAATTCCCCATCCGAACAGCTTAGAAGCGCAGTAACTCCGGGGCCGTGACCAGATAAAATACAGTTAGAATGCACGACAACGCCAAGCGTGCGTGCCCCTTTCTTGTACTGCCGACCGTATCGGTTGTCGCAGTCGATTAAAAGCACAATGTCACCGAAACGCAAATCTTCAAGTCCGTACTCTGCCAATGCTTCCAGATCGCCCGTCATGATATCGTAGTCACCGGTGTAAGCTGATGCCGATCCTATACCGGACCCCATGAGATAAGGTGGGACTTCCGCCACGCAAGGCACGATCAGCTTGCCGTCTTTTTCTTGAGGCGCGATTTTCTCCAATAGCTCCGGCGACAGATTCAAGCAAGCGATGTCAGGATAATCTGTTAGTTCCAACCCAAGGCCTTTCGCCCGTACAAGGACTTGATCCCCTATTTTCATTTTTTCAAGCGAATCAGTCGGGAAATAGCAAATCGTGTGTTCAATGCCGCCGTGTTTGCCTGTGACAAATCCCTCTGTGCCTTTAGCGTCACCATCTACAATGATGGCACGATTGCCAACACAGGCGCAGTGCATTACGCCATTGTTCTCCGTGCGATCTTCATTGCGGAGACTTACACCCGGTTCGATATGATCGCCGGCAAGCTTCATGCAGCAGTCGCCGATCTTGTAGTTGTACACGATTCCACCAACACCCGGAAGAACGCGAGGGACGCCACTGTTGTCAATACGGTAACCACCCCTTGACGTAGGCGCATGGATTTTTGCCTGTACCGACATCTCCACGAGATGCTCTTTGTTTGTTTTCATCAATGCCTCCTTATAATCCATATATCGGATCAAGATATTCTTATATAAGCCTATCACAGCCTAAGTCCTATCAAAATATTTTTATATTAAATGTGGAGTTTCCATTCCAGGACAATCTAAAATAACAAAGCCCTGTAAATTAAAATTACAGGGCTTTTTGGTGGGTAATACTGGACTTGAACCAGTGACCCCCTGCATGTCAAGCAGGTACTCTAACCAGCTGAGCTAATCACCCGAACCGAGGTCTAGTTTACATTACACCCGAGACACTGTCAAACAGAATTCCAGGGCGCGTATCGCGCTCACTATCCAACCACTTCATAGCCCGCCTCAGCGATGGCTGCTTCTAAATCAGAACGGTTCAATGCTCCTCGGCTACAAACAGTTACGCGTCTGGTTTCGAGGTCGGCACTGACGCTTTCAACACCGGGAATCATCTTAAGCACTTTTTCGACGCTCGCTGTGCAGTGACCACAAGTCATACCGTCGACCAACAATATAATTTCCTGGTTCATAAATTCACCCTCCTCTTCCAAATCTTTGAGCAATTGCTTCGCCGGGCATGTATTGCCTGGCAAAGAACAAGTACTAGTAACGTTATGTTGTGCTAATGTCATGTCGGGCACGTCCCTTCGTGAGGTTCGGCGGTCTGTTTTTGACCTGAAACGCCTTAACCTCAATGCGTTCAGCACGACAAAGATGGAACTGAAACTCATCGCGAGCGCGCCGATCATGGGCGTGAGGCGCAGTCCATAAGGGATAAAAAAGACACCCGCGGCTACAGGGATCGCAACGACGTTGTAAAAGAATGCCCAAAACAGATTCTGCTTGATCGTCCTGAGTGTTTTACGGCTCAGCTCGATTGCCGTCACGGCATCATTCAATTCGTTGCGTACAAGGACGATATCAGCTGATTCTATGGCGATGTCGCTTCCGGCGCCGATGGCAATACCGACATCCGCCACCGCCAACGCGGGCGCGTCGTTGATACCGTCGCCGACCATGGCGACGCGCTCCCCTTCCGCGCGAAGTTTTTCAATGACTGCCGCCTTATCGGTTGGCAGAACTTCCGCGATAACCTGAACATTTCCTAGCTCCAGACCGATCGCTTCAGCCGTCGCTTGCCTGTCGCCTGTCAGCATGATTACGCGGAGTCCGAGTTCATGCAACCGTTCAACCGCACCGGCACTTCCCGGTTTTAATGTATCGGTTGCGGCGATAAGCCCTAGAAGTTCGTCTTCTAAAGCAATATAAAGCAATGTCCGACCTTGCCGTGAGAGTTCGTCCGCTGTTGCTTCGAGAGAAGCGTCCCTCAAACCAAGCTCGCCCATATAATTGGCACTCCCGATAAAAACGTGTCGCCCATCTTTGAGCTCGCCGCGAATACCACGACCGGGGACTGCGGAAAAACGTTCAACCGGGATTCGGTCTGTGAGGGTCCTTGTTTTAGCTTCTCGAAGAATAGCACCGGCAAGGGGGTGCTCCGACAACTCTTCAAGCGTGGCCGCGAGCACAAGAAGATCGTCTTGTGTCCGGAAATCTTTCTGTCCGTGTAATCCATTTTGCACGCCCCCCCGGACCACAATCTCGGTTACCTCGGGACGACCGACCGTCAACGTTCCCGTCTTGTCAAAAACGACGCAACTGAGATTCCCCGCATCCTCGAGCGCCTCCCCCGACTTGATCAAAATACCGTGGCGAGCACCCTGCCCCGTCGCAACCATAATCGCAACGGGCGTTGCGAGACCGAGCGCACACGGACATGAGATAACGAGAACCGAAATAGCCATAGAGAAAGCGAGTTCGACAGACCATCCCGCGAAAAGCCAACCGGCAAGCGTGACGATTGCTATTCCTATAACGATCGGAACAAAGACCCCTGCTACGCGATCTGCCAAGCGTGACACAGGTGCTTTGGAGGACGACGCTTCCTCCATGAGGTGAATCATCTGAGCGAGTGTCGTATCCTCACCTATCCTTGTCGCCTCAAAAAGAAGTGTACCTGTACCGTTAATAGTCGCTGAGGTCACATGATCTCCGGGCGCTTTTTCGACAGGAATGCTTTCACCCGTCATCGCGGACTCATCAATAGACGTATGCCCTTCACGAACAACGCCATCACATGGAACGCGCGCGCCCGGCAAAAGGACGACGAGATCCCCGACGCGCAGATCGGACGCGTCGATTTCTACGCGCTCACCTTCTCGCATAACGAGTGCCGACTGAGGCACGAGATCCATCAAGCCGGTAAGCGCTTCAGAGGTTTTGCCTTTAGCGCGAGCTTCCAGGGTCTTCCCGACCGTAATCAAAACCAGGATCATCGCTGATGATTCGAAATAAAGCTGGTGCAGATAGCGGTCAACTAATGCGTAATCTCCTGTACCAAGTCCGTTGCCAATACGATAGATTGCGAAAAGTCCAAAGATAAAGGAAGCAGACGACCCCAAAGCAATCAATGTATTCATATTAGGGGCACGGTGAATCAAGCCCTTGAAACCTGACGTGAAGAAAACTCCGTTGATCAGAAGAACCGGCGCAGCCAGAATCATCTGGGCCAAAGCGTAACCAACCGCATTTTCACGACCTACAAGAAAGGAAGGAATTGGGAGGCCAAGCATGGGGCCCATGGAGAGCCACATGAGTGGGATAAGAAACAACGTAGATGTGATGAGGCGCAGCCACATGGTGCGCACCTCTTGTTCGCGAGCCGTGACTAGTGACTGTCGCGCAGTGTGCGGATCTATTTTTTTCAACGAATCCGTGCTTTCCAAGGCGGGTTTTATACCGTAACCAGCCTTTTCGACCACAGCAATGATACTTGCTTGATCTTGGATGCTCTCGTCAAGGTTGAGTGTCATCTTACCCGTCAATAAATTGACGTTGACATCGCTGATACCTTCGAGTTTTTGTACCGCTCGAGTAATCGCCGCCTGACAGGCCGCACAAGTCATCCCTGTGATAAAAAAAGTTTTCATGATTGTAAGGTCCTCTATCCCTGGCAACACACTTTCGACATAGATACATAAGACTCCCTGATCGGTTTACCCCAACCAGCTATTTTTGTTATGAATCCGTGTTGCTTTTTTCATCTTCATTGTGCCTGAATTGATGGACCTTAGGCGGTAACGGGGGTTGCATATTATCTGAGTCATTAGATCTCGCAACCTGTTTCATTATCCGTCGCCTGATCTGCTCTCTCATTCTCCAGTAATAGAGTCTGTGGCGCACAGATATCAATGTTGTGTCGAGTGGATAGAATAGTCGGCCGGCATCAAAATCAAGTAGCAACGGATAGAGATTCGTTCGCCGATCGAGCGCACAGAGATAGTTAACAACTCCTGCCCCAGCCGAGGTAATCTCATCGCGCTGGCTCATATCAGTAAGAAATATAATCACATTTCGTGGCGCGGGGTGCTCTTCGCTATTATCTTTAATCATCCGTTCACACGTCTTCAGTGTTTGGTCGACAATGATCACATTCAGCATGGGATGGTAAAAAAGGAAGACACGGTCGATCGGAATAGGTCGCCTGAACAATGCCATCATCCTATTTCGCGTCATCACCGAATCGAACGGGGATTCACTTGCGCGTACCCATTTTCTGTCGATAAAGTACCGGCGAAGATCTGCTCTGGCTTCTGGCCATTTATCCTGCAATTTTGTGAATCGGCTCGGCAGACGAAAACGGCGCATCCGGTCAAGGCGGTCAAGACTCTCTTGATTTCCGGGGCGGAAACGCTCCAACTTAACACTTGTAAATAATTGTCTTGAAAAGACAAACACCATAAGTCCATATAGGACAAACGCGACGATGAAAACAGTTTTCAGCCAACTCATGGCCACAAGTACCGGTGTTTCGCCAACTTTTTTGTAAAGGAAAAACAACCCTGCTCCCAGAAGAAGCAGAATTATGAAGTGGGAGACGATATCGTGAATCCAGCTTTTCCCGCGCATGGTTATGAAATAAGAGTCAATTTTGTCTCCATCTCAGCCACACGGGAAAGTGTCTGAAAAACGGAACAATATTTGGCAGCGATCTCAACAGCTCGCTTAAAGTGTTTCTCCCTCTCAATGTCAGCGCCTTTGACAGTGATGTCAAGCAGCACATGACTCAGAAGTGTTGGCGGTTCTTCACGGTGGGTGCCGGTAATGTCAATCGTAACCTCGTCGTACGATAATTGCATTTTTCCGGTTATCCCTAGAAATGTTACATAAAAGCACCCGCATAAACCGGACAGCACCAAATCGTAGGGTCCGAATTCATTTTCATTGGGTCCCAGAACTAGACTTGCCCTGTTGCCATGAACAATACCATGGTAACGAGGCTCAAATACTGCGTGAATTTGACCCATAACGCCTCCTTTATTCCGTACTAAGATGATCCCCCAAGTACCATAGTGATTTCTTTTTGTTGGGAATCACGGATAATCATCAAGATTACCTGATCCCCCGCATTGCGTTTATTCTTAAGATCTGTAAGCTGCTTAATCGTTTCAACCGTTTGACCGTCAAATCGTGTGATGACATCGCCAACTTTCAGTCCGGCTTTGCTCCCCGCGCCGCCCCTTTCAACAGACACTACAACCACGCCGGGATAGTGGAGCCCCTGTTCATGAGCCAAGTCTTCCTCAACCGTTGACACACTGATCCCAATCATGGGCCAAACGTGTTTGCCCGTCCGAATGATGCTCTCAATAATCGGCTTGGCGGCATTGATCGGAATTGCAAAACTGATTCCCTGAATCTGTTCCATGGAACCGTCACCCGAATTGATAACTTTGAGTTGATTGATACCGATCACTTCGCCGTACGCATTGAGGAGCGCACCTCCCGAGTTGCCTGAATTCAGAGCTGCATCGGTTTGAATCAAGGCAATTGGTGTTTGCGTTAGATCGCGTTCAAGCGCCGAGATGATACCTGATGTGACCGTGCCGCTCAATCTCCCGGTCGGGTTGCCGATGGCAATGGCCAACTCGCCGATACGAAGCAAGGATGAATCACCCATCACAACGTAAGGAAGCCCTTGCTCCTCAACTTTGAGCACAGCAACATCCGCGTAAGGATCGGTTCCCACGGTTACAGCTTCGAATGTACGCCCATCTTCCAGATTGACATAAATAGAACGCGCGTTCTCCACGACATGATCATTGGTCACAATGTAGCCGTCAGCAGAAATAATAAACCCGGAACCGGCCACCGTATTCTGTGATAAACCACCAAATTGATTGCTCACAACAACGTTTGTGTATATCGCAACTACCGCCGGTTTAGATCGCTCGACGATCTGAGGAATCGTCAACACTTTTTTCCCATCCTGCGAGGCGGGCGGTTCTAGATCGCCCTGATTGAAGTCTGGGTCAATGCCTGACGAACCTGTCTCTGTTGTTTGTGTCTCAACAGGGGGTTTGTCACCGGACTCCACAGGAGGTGCGGTTTGTGTCTGAGTCGGATTGACCGTGTGGTCAGGACTGACAACCTGGCCCCTATTGGCATACAAAAGCACTGCCAGCCCTGTGACAGCAGAAAGTAAGATGGCCGCAACTACCCCGACGACAATGACACCGATGGCGAGATGACTAGGATTTTTCTTATTATCGCCCTGATTGTGCCTATTCGCCCCACCATTATTAGGACTATTCTCATATAGATCATTGTGTTGGTTTTGCATAGTTTCTCCCCTCTAAGGTTGTCTGGATCGACCACAGTATGCATCTGGATACTGCGGACAATCGATGAATGATATCAGGATCTCCTCATGAACGTGCTATTTTCTTAACCGTTCACATCATCCAGTTAACTACACACTTCACGTTTCAAGTTTACCCTGTCCGCGAAAATGATGTTCGCCAAAAGTCATTGTTCGTAACCGCTGTTATCGGATTTAGTCGTGATTTTAGCGTCAGACACTTCGTCTTCAATCGCTAGGCTGTCGACAAGTTCCTCGCCTGTCTCCCCCGATTTTTCGCGGGTCTCATCCAGTATGGACGTAGTCGCTCTGATCCGTTTCTTAACCGGTTTTTTGGCTCTCAAACCTGATCCCCTCATCCGAGAAGCAGGCCCCGCATCTTCTTCATGATCGCCCGTTGTGTGCTGCTCGCCCTCAGATTTTTTTGTGATATGCGGATGAAACCGTCCACCCAAATTGATGGGCACGGCTTCTTGTTCACTGTCTGTGTCATCTATCTCCCATGGAAGCGGCTCAAACTGAACTTCACCGTCCTCACTAATATCAGAAAGACCGTCATGCAGAGCTATCACTTGGTTCGCAGGAGGCTCCTCGTCTAGCTGTTGTTCCTCGGGCAAGATTTTCTTACGGATTGCGTTAGGCATATTTTTGATGTTCGTGATCCAATTTTTTCTCGGTTTTTTGTTCCCTATCTCCGTTCCGCTAATCCGCACATCCGGCTCAGGAACATCGTAATAAGCTTGAGTCGTATTCTGAGTATCCTGCGTATTTTTTGTGAAATGCGCGCGCGACCTTTCGCCAGAGCGTCTACCCTCGGGAGCTCGCATCCTACTGATTGAACCCACTGCCAGCGGGGCCGGTTCAAACTGTACTTCGCTCTCCCCTGGGTTTTTTGTCGACTCATAGTCAGTTAGAACCAGGGCTTGATCAGTTACGTCTGTCTCATATTCATCTTGTCCTCGCCAGAGATGGTCATTGGGCCAATCTTTTCCTATGTCAGCCCACTCCTTTTCTAACGAATATTTAATCACCCGATCAAAGAAATACTGACTAGCTTTGAGCAAACCGATCGCACAAAGAGGTATCGCAACCAAGACCATCACAATGACCATTCCCTCGGCAATTACCCACAATCCACCGAGCACAACACCTGCGACTGTCACAAGAATACCGCCCGATTCTGCTATCGTTTCGAGTGACACAGTGATGTGATTATCCACTCTGGTGAAAAGTAGATCAGGAAGTGTTTGTTTCTCAAATACCAAAAGTGGCAGAAAATAGTGGACCAGGATGTAGAAGACGAGAAGATATTTCAATACGTATAAAACAAGCACCACTGGACGCACATACACGGGGAACCTGTAATACAGCAAAGACAGAAGTGGTGTCACCAAAATGAGGAAGACAAATAACACAAGCGAAAGTGGCCATTTAACGAACACCCAGTCAGCTTCCAGGTCGGGGAAAAATGCAAGCGCGGCAAACGCCGCACCCATAACAGCTGCGAGAAGAACGTGTGCGCTGAAATGCCGCCGCGAACGGTATTCCGTATCGCTCCAAACAGGCCCGATTAGAAAACCTTCAAGATAATCCATACCGCTCCTTCATTGTCAGCGAAGACTGTCTTTATAAGCCTACCCATATCTTAGTTAGTATACCATTCGATGAATAAGGCTCACTCACTCCCGAGCAATGAATAGGCTATCAATCTGATCTTATTAAGACGATGACTCATCCCTGATTTGCTGACTGGGGGCACCATTGCCGCCCCCAGCTCTTCCAGGGAAGCACCCCTGTTGGTAAGCCTCGCTCGTGCCGCTTCAACAAGAGGTGGCGGCAGAGTGTCAATCCCCCGGTAGCGTTCAATGACTTCAATTGCCTCAAGTTGGCTGGCAATGGAGTCGGCTCTTCGCCCGGCATTGGCATCGTCGAAATTTACCTGGCGATTTACCTGTCCGATCAGCTCACGCTCGCTTCGCTTCTCTTCGAATTCAAGTAGCGCGTTATGTGCGCCGCACAAAAGCAAAAACCGTGAGACCTCTTCGCCACTCGATAGGATTAAATGAGTTTTCCCTTGATGCTGCGTCTGCTTGACTGCGAGACCTGACTTGTCGAAAATGTACATCATTAACGAAACAGCGCTGGCAGAGGAAGGAGAAAACGCAAGACGATAGCGGCCCGTTACAGGATCAGACATCACGCCACAAGCAAGAAAAAAGGCAGCAAAGACAGGTTCTAAACCTGTCTCCCCCGTCTCTTTGCACCAGTGGTCAAAATCGAAGAAAAGGGCGAGTCGTTTTGAAATCGGAACGAAAATAGCAACCGTGACATCACGCCTTCCCGTTTTTATTCTGCGCAGTGGCAAAGAAAGTGTTTTCGCAATTGTTTCCAACAAGGTTACCGTATAGGAACCGGCGACTCGCAATGTGACTCGCCACCCTCCCTCAGCTTCCTTAACTTTTCCGAGCACAGCCGAAAATGTGGCGAAAGAAGCCAGCGACCAGTCAATATCTTGTGCATGCTCTCGGTGACGTTCCGCTAGTTCTTTGCGTATTCCTGAAGAAAACGTCATGAATCGGCGCCCTGTTCCTCAATTTCGCGGATTTTTCGTAATCTAGTATCACTTCCCAGATCGCGGTGCAGGAGGATAACGCGATAGCCAAGTTTGCGAAGAAAATCAGCGAGGCGTTCACTTACCATGACGCTGCGATGCCGACCTCCTGTACAACCTACCCCAATGTTGAGTCGCTGTTTACCTTCCCGTACATATAAAGGTACAGAAAACCTAAGTAACTCTTCCTGAAGTTCCACAAACCGATGCACTTCTGAGAACTGTTCCAGGTATTCAATAACCGGCTGATCAAGTCCGGATAACAGCTTAAGTTCAGCGATATAAAACGGATTGGGCATGAAGCGAAGATCAAGCAGCATATGCGAATCGGGCGGAATTCCGTATTTAAAACCAAAGGATTGTATATATATGGTCATCTGACCGCCTTTATGTGTATGACCGAATAGGTCAAGCAAGCGCTCACGCATCTGAATGCTTGACAAGTCGCTTGTATTCACAATATCGGTCGCCAATGCCTTGACGGGGGCCAGTTGCTCTCGTTCCAACCTGATTGCTTCAGCAAGAGAGTAGTTACCGGCCATCGGGTGGTCACGGCGACTTTGGTTATATCGACTGATCAATGCCGCGTCAGATGATTCGAGAAACAGAATACGGACTGGTACATGAATATCCTGCAATTGTTCTAAGACAGGAGAAAGGCGTTCAACAAAATGCGGATTCCTCGTGTCCATCACGAGTGCGACCCGTACATCCCCGCCGGGGGTCTCTTCAGTCACTTCTCCTTGCGATAAGACGCGTATTAAGTCAACAACAAGTTGAGGAGGCATGTTGTCGATACAGAAGAAATCCATATCCTCGAAGTGTTTCAATGCCATGCTCTTTCCGCTTCCGGAAAGGCCTGTCACAATTGTAATATCCATCTCGTCTTTCCTCTATTCTCAAGTCTCAAAAGGATTTTTATCCCATTCGCCAATAAGACGGACTTCCGGTTCAAGTCGAACTGAGTCCCTCTCAAATACGGCGCGTCTAACGTCGAGAAATATCTGAACGATTTCTTGCGCTGACGCTCCGCCATGATTGACGATAAAACCCGCATGCTTCGACGAAACACCTGCGCGCCCGCGTGTATAACCCTTCATCCCTGCGTCCGTTATAAGTTTTCCTGCGAAATATCCCGCAGGTCGACGGAAGGCACTTCCCGCAGAATAGGAAGACAGTGGTTGTGTCGCGTAACGTCTGCTCGCAAAATCAGCCATCCGACCATAGATGTCAACAGCTGGCTCTCTTGTCAGCTGAAGTTTTGTTTCTAAAATAACCGCCTCTCGTTTATCGGCAAAACAACTGTGACGATAGGAAAAATTGTGCTCGTTACCGTGCACTGCCATAAGTTTGCCGTCTTCTCCAATGTAAGTTGTCTGTACGACGACGTCGGCCATGCTACCGTCAAATGCACCTGCATTCATGAATACGGCGCCTCCGACTGACCCTGGTATACCGCAGGCAAATTCTACACCGGAAAGCGAATATCTTGCCGCGAACGCAGCGACTTCATAAAGAGGGGCTCCTGCTTCACAGAACAGCGACTCTCCCTCGACCCGAATTCTTCCAAGCCGTGGGGACAGCATCACGGTAACGCCCCGGATGCCTTTGTCTGCGACGAGAACGTTTGACGCATGACCCAATACAGTCATGGGCCAGCTGCGCCGCCGGATCAAATACATTAACTCTAGCAGGTTCTCCTTAGAGGAAGGAAGTGCCAGCAGATCGGCAGCACCTCCCGCGTGAAAGCGCGTCCATTCAGACAACGGCGCATCAAGCGTGACTTCGATCCCGTCTATCGATTTGATGATGTCAAACGCATCATCCTGTGGAAAACCTTTGTCTGACGTATGCAGCATCTCTTTACCCCTGATTCAAGATTTGTTAAAAATGCGGTCATTTAGATCTTTCACAACATCGTGACCCATTCTTTTATTGCGAAAATTGATCGCTCCGAATTCAACAATGATGGCGAGATTGCGTCCGGGACGAACCGGAATCGTCACTGACGGCACCGAGACTCCCAGGATACTCGTTACCTCATCCTCGTTGCCTAGTCTGCTATACACTTTGTTTTCGTCCCAGAATTCCATGTTGATAATGAAATCAATATTCTCTTGCACCTTGACAGCAGAAACTCCGTAAAGCTCTTTAACATCGAGAATGCCAAGACCGCGGATCTCAATTAAATGGCGGATGTTCTCAGGTGCCATTCCCAGTAAAGTCGTGTCTGATACCCGTCGTGCTTCAACCATGTCATCAGCGATCAGGCGGTGACCACGCTTCACAAGCTCCAGCGCTGTCTCCGATTTCCCCACACCGGATTCGCCGAGTATAAGGACACCTTCTCCAAGAACCTCAACAAGGACGCCGTGCATGAGACAGCGGGGAGCAAGTTCAACATTGAGATATTTGACAAGTGAACTGTAAATTGTTGCAGTGGACTCATCGCTTTGTAGAACGGGAATAGAATGTTGCTCCGCACAGGAAAGCAGCTCGGGAAATGGTTCGTGGCTTCGCGAAAGAATCAAACAAGGGATACCTGTCGCAAACAGCTTGCCAAGACAGATTATCTTTTCTTGTTTTGACAACGAATCAAGATAAGCCATCTCCATGTTTCCGATTAATTGCATGCGGTCTGGCCCAAAATGTTTAAAATAACCAGCGAGTTGCAATCCTGGGCGTGTAACATCAGCGACCGTGATCTCCGTCTGATCAATCTTATCAAAATCACAAACTACCTTGTATCCGAAAATGTCTATTATGTCTCGCAACTGAACGCCAGTTATTTTCATCGTTATACTCCTGCCAAATTGGGGTTGACTCATGTGTTGGAAATTTTCTATACGATCATATCAATACGAAATGACACTTGTCTTCGTTTGACTGCCCGTAACAAACCTAAGCGCCTCGCGCTTCCAGGATAAAAACACGATAAACGCATACCTGTTCATTTGCGTGAATTATATCACAGAGCGTAAGCCTCACTGGTTGAAAGCGACGGATCGATAAGGCCGGGCAGTTAATAACGGCTGAGAACATAGTATTACTAACTGCTTAAAATAATAGTGACAAGTGTATTGAATGCAGTGTAAAGAAAAATAATAATCTTTATTTATCGGCGTCTTTCCGGGCCGCGAGATCGTTGGTGTTCATGGTTCTCTTGAAGACCACAAAGCGTTGGAAAAGAAACTCTGTCACGAAGTTGATTACCATGGTACCGGCCAACACGATATACTCGTTCCAGCCCGCGCCTGTCAGCGCGTCGCCCCATAACGTGCTCGCGGGCGTGAAAACCACGTAATACAGTGCCACCAACAGCATGGCCTTGGGAATATTGCCCGCGGACTGGAACGTAAAGCGGCGGTTAAGCGTAAAGTTCCATAATACGCTCAGCGTAAGAGCGATCAGGTAGCTTGGCCAATAAGGCAAGCGGGTGGTTTCATTCAGCAACGCAAAGCTGACTGCCTGGATGACCCCCGCTGAAATAGAGAACATGGTAAACTTGACAATCTGAACGAACTGTTTATTGCTAGCGGACGGTGTGGTTGCCTTGGGGTCATTCATAAGAGAATCTCCTTTGACGCTTAAATCGTGGTTGTTCGCGTGACTGGACTCGAGTTCAACACAAATTTATTTAATCGCATTGTACACATCAAAGCGCGATTAAGGTTATTTGAATCAAACTGAACCTAATCTTCGATCTAGGACGTCTACATGCCATAATAGAGCATTCGCGAGCATTTAACTTGTATATGTTACCAAAAAAGATGCTAGTTTTATGCTATAATAAATGGTAATAACCATACAACTGTCACCACAAGGAAAGGAAGATAAAATCATGTTTTTTGAAGAAATCATTGGAGCCTTCACGGGCCAAAATAAAAGAACTCGACGTAACCAAATCGCTATCGGCGTTGCACTCGGAGCGATAGGCGGAGCCGTTATGGGCATCCTCTTTGCCCCGCAAGCCGGCGAAGATACACGCAAGCAGATCAGCGATGCCGCTGTTAAGGGTGCAAACGTAGTCAAAGACTACTCAGTCGAAACTGGACAAAAGATCAAAGAGAAAGTTGAGGAAACAGCAGAAGCTGTTTCGAAAAAGGCTCGGGCTATTGCTCGCGACGCACGCCAAAAAGCGAAAGAAGTCGCAGAAGACGTAGCAGAAGTTGCAGAAGACGCCGTTGAAGCCATTGAAGAAAAAGAAAAAGAAGCAAAAAAGAAATAAACCTGTAAAAGGACTGGAAAGTCTGGAAATGAGGCATAGTTCTCACTTCATCACAGGGAGAGGAGATTTTTATGATTACCATGCTGCTAGAAGCCAGCATTCCTGTTAATACGCTAGTCGTTATTTTGCTCGGCGTTACCGGGTCAATCGCGCTGATCGCGCTTGCTGTCTTGCTGTTCAAAGCCGTGTCGGTACTGGGACAAGTCGGCAAACTTGTCAAAGAGATAGCACCGGACATTGAGATCATCAGCGGTAACGTTGTCGATATTACAGACGAGCTCGCGATTGCTGTTCCGGATGTCTTGGATGACGTTGAAACCGTGCTAGGTGCTGTGAGCGTCACAGCCGAATCTGCGTCCTCTGTCGTCTCGGGAATTACCGACGGCATCACTTCCTTCATGGGTAGCAAACGCCACAAAGCACCGTCGCAGGACAATACCGTCAATCAAGCACTTGGAATTTTGAGCGGTATCCTAGGTCTGATCAACGCGAATAAAAGCAAGAGCAATAAGAAGAAACGCTGACGATAGTAGCCAGGCCGCTTCCACTTAACTGAGGTAGTGGCCTGTAAAGCTCATCAATTAGTCAGAAGGCAACGACTCACTGTCTATGCCTGCGCGTTGCAATTGTTCACGCAAAGTCGGAAGATGTGTTTTGCTCGGTGTCTTCCCCGCAAATACAAGTGTTACATTTCGATCTTCGAGACGTTCGCGAAGATCATTTGCAAACTCAACGAACGCCTGTTTGTTTTTCAGTTCTTCACTATATTTCTTCGCAAACTCAACGTAGCCCATTCGTCCCTTGTGATACGCTTCACGGATTTCTTTGTCGGGTGTGATGGGTTTTGCCCATTCTTCAAGCGCTGCTTTTTCTTTGCTAACCCCCCGAGGCCAGAGCTGGTCCACAAGAATACGGTCACCATCTGAGACTTCCGACGGTTCATAAATTCGTTTCCATTTCAATGTGTTCATAGCAGAATACTCCCTTCACAAAGGTTTTTATCTGGATCAATTATAGGCTCATGGAAAGTGCCAGACGCGAACCCTTGAAACAGTTTTTAGCTGGAAACATTAGCCGCCTCGGATACTTCAACCGTTGATGATTCCGATTTCTCCTCGTTTGCATCCTCCTCACCATTATTCTTTCCTAGCAAATCGCCTATGGCGTTCCTGATTTTGTCTTCAAGCTCGAAGGTGATAAAAATCTCACGTCCGATGACGCAGACGAGCGGGCCGACCAGAATACCGCCAATCCCGATGACGGCGATACCCGTGATCATGGCCAAGATAATAATCACCGGATGAAGGCGCATGGCATTGCCGATCACGGCCGGTTCAATAAATGTGCGCGAAATTGCCATAACGACATAGAGAACCAATATTCCAATGCCAGCGAAGATATTTCCGCCAACAATGAAAGTAATGCCCATCGGAACCAAGGTAACTGCAATACCCAAAACAGGTAAAATGTCGAATAGAGCACAGAGAACTGCCCAGATTAGGGCATTGGGTACGGAGAAAATCAGCATGCCGATGTAAGCCTGAACAAAAGTCAGCATCATCAGAGCAATATAGCCGCCACCGATACGAAATAGTGTGCTTGTTAAGTTGGAAGCCGCCTCGATAATTGTGCGAACAAGCATCTTGTCAGGGATTAAGCGCGACATCCATAAATAGAGTCGATCCGTCTGTGTGATGAAATAATAGCCAGACATAATTGTGACAACAAAAATCAAAATGGTCTTCGGTACGCTGGCAAAAAATCCGGTCAGGATGCCGGCGATTTTCGCAAGGAGTTGAGGCAACGATTCTACGACACTTTTTTGCAAATTCTTCAATGCTTCTTCAATGGTGACGATCGTGCTTTCGTCAAACAAACCACCCAAGGGAGCTGAGATATTCTTAAACTGCGCAATCAAAGTATCTATGAGCGAGGCACTGCCAATCAACTTAGGTATTTCGTTACCTACGCGGGCAATCAATCCGATAATGAAGCTTATTACGAAAAAGACGAGAATACCGAACAGGACAAAGAATAGAAAATAAAAAACGATGGCAAGTTTACGCCCTTTTTTTTCAGGCGTCAGCGTGAAATGATCGAGG
>LFTF01000075.1:0-8284 GCA_001512945.1 Clostridiales bacterium DTU023
CATCTTGTCGAGCCTGCCGGAAGCTACGATGATCTTGTGCGTTCGCAACGTTTTTTATCGCGCGCCTGGGTCGAAGTCCGTGCCAACGAAACGCTGAAGTTCAACAATGCGAAAATTGAATCCCAGGACGAAAGGCAGAAGTTAGGATGTTTCCCAACGCGGCTTCGTAATGGATTCTTTCTCATTGGATTTGACCTATTCCCCGGGAAATTGAAAATTAGACCCCGTACGGATCAAGACGAAGCAGATTGGATATGTGAAGTATATGCTGACGCGCACGATCTTTCGGCAGGTCCTCTCCGTCGCTATGATTATAAGGATACATGGGTAGACATTATTGTGGAAGAAGACGAGTTTCTGCACCTTTGGGGTGCTGAAGTTTATGTGCCGCCGATGTGAATGGCCTCTGGCAATACCGAGCCGTAGGCTTCGGACGAAAAACATGGAATCGCCGGTTTGGCGGATAAACAAACTAATTGGGCATCGAGGAGATGGCATTATATGAAGATAAAAAGAAAAACCCCATGGTTTACTGCAATCCTGTTAATAGTGAGTCTTTTGCTCACGATAGGATGCGGTTCGGACAAGAAGACACAAGTTACCGTTCATGATGCGGTGCAAACAGAAGGGAATCAAACAGACATGTCGATAACAGTAGCGGACGGATATGAAAAGATAGATCAGGTAACAACATTCGTTAACCTCCAGATGGACAGCGGTAAGCATATCGTGATCGAACTCGATCCGAAGAACGCGCCGATTTCAGTGGCTAATTTCCAGAAACTTGTTGGAGAATCTTTCTATGACGAGATTATATTTCATCGTGTGATCGCTGGGTTTATGATCCAGGGCGGTGATCCGGAGGGCACAGGTCGCGGGGGCTCGAAAGAGCAGATCAAAGGAGAGTTTGCCTCCAACGGCGTCGACAACCGCTTGTCACATGAGCGTGGCGTTGTCTCAATGGCGAGAACGCCTTCCCCTAACTCTGCAAGTTCTCAATTTTTTATTTGCCATGGTGACAGTGAATTTCTAGATGGTGATTATGCCGCCTTTGGGCGCGTCATCTTTGGGATGGATGAAGTCGATCGCATCGCGACACTTCAGAAGGACGGGAACGACTTCCCAGCCATACCGCCAGTGATGGAACGCGTTTTCTTTGTAAACCCAGTATCGTAAAGGAGTAGAGATCGATGCAACTTGCGAATGCCTGGCCTTTTTTTAAAAGTGCATGGCTTGCCGCCAAAAAACANNGCGCTCCTGACAGACCGATCGTTTCTCAGTCTGTTTACTGACATCGTGCGATGTAAATTCAAGTACGGGACCGCTCTCAGCGATTATTTGCTTTTCAATTTTATGGAGTTCCGCGATCCCAAGATGCGAGAAGAATACATTTTCGCCAAGGACTGGATGCAGCTTGTTCATAATCTGAACCCCCCGAATGATACTCCCGGTTTCATTACTGACAAAGTGCTCGCCTACAAACGCTTCAAGAAATATTTTTATCGCGATGTCCTCGTTATCGCCGATTCGAGCGATGATGATATCTGCGCGTTTTGCGACAAACACTCCACCTTCTACGCCAAGCGTGCATTGAGTTATGCAGGCAGAGACGTTGAAAAAATCAAGGTAGATCCTGACGATATAGACCAGGCTATTACCTATGTGCGAGAGCGATACGACATGCTCGAGGAGGAAATTGTGCAGCATCCGCTGCTCGATACAGTTTCGCCGAGCGCTGTCGCAAGCTTCCGGTTTACGGTTTTGAAATACCAGGGACGTATCCTGATTCTGCCTCTATCGGTGCGTATTGCGCTTTGGGACGATGTCGATATCATCAAAATGGGACAGAGTTCCTCATGTGTCGCAATCGACGAGGAGGGGCGATTTATTTCCCCTGCTGTCGTCAATGACTCCCTTTTTGATCCGGCGTTCGAAACGCGCTATGATCACCACCCCTTGACAGGTGTCGCAATATCGGACGGTAGCTTTCAGGTACCATTCTTCAAGGAAATGGTTGACATGGTGATGGAAATCACGGAAGGTGAAGATGAGTACGGACATATTGGCTGGGACATCGCCGTGTCAGACAAAGGACCATGCGTTATTGAAGGGAATCCTTGGGGACACTACGATTTCTACCAGTACTACGATCATGTCAAGCGCACGATGCAAGGCATCCGGCCGACGATAGAGCAGTTTATGGGAGGCAAAATCCGAGATCTGCCGAAAAAATAGCGCTTTATGTCAACGCCAGGACGCAGGGTAGACAGCCCCGGGAGATAGTTGAACCAACTCATCGACCGTGACAAAGGTGTAGCCTCTTTCGATCAGGACAGGCAATGCTTTCAGAAACCCTTCCACTGCGCACTTCAACGTATCGTGCAAGATGATGACCTCNNTCGTTGTCTTTCTTGTGAGTATAATCTCCGTACCAACGCCTCTATTTATGTTCGTATCGGTCATTGTGGTTGTTTTGGCTGTGCTCACGTCTGTTGGAACAGCGGTAGCGGGTGGCGCTATATTTACGGTTGGCGAAACTGTGGGCGGAGGCGAAGAGCCGACCGCCACGCTACAGCCACTCATACTCATCGCGAGCATCAAGGTAACTGACACGAATAATGACAGAATGATTGCAATCACGATAAAAAGCGCGATTCGTTTCGCTAGTCTTCTATTTTTCATGCGTTCTCTATTCCAGGAAACTGTATTCCGATATTTCTTTTATTATATTAACATGGAGTCGTAAAGTGTAGCATCGTTAACCGGGGTAGTATTAGTTTATATTCTATATTCAAGATTAACTATTCTTGCCGAAATGCGTGCATCGGCGTATTGTTAATGCATATAGTCACTGCGATACCTGTGGAGGTAATGAAATGAAAACAAGACGCATGTTCGTCGCACTTCTTTTAGTTGCAATATTGGCAGTTGCAGCTTGTCAACCCCTTCCGCCGTCCAGTACAGAAACTACGGGTCCCCCGGCAGAACCTGTTACGTTTAGGCTTGCGGGCTTGAAAGGTCCAACGAGTATGGGTCTTGCTGCTCTTGTCACAGATGCCACAGCAGGCAAGGAATCGTTTAATATCGATTTTGACGTCGTAGCCTCCCCAGAAGAAATCGTCCCGAAAATTGTCAGAGGTGACTGCGACCTCGCTGCCGTTCCATCCAACCTTGCGGCAACGCTCTACAACAAGACTCAAGGTGGGATTGTTGTCATTGCTATCAACACGCTGGGTGTCCTCGATATTGTCGAGCGCGGCGATACGATTCAATCACTCGATGACCTTGCGGGCAAGAAAATCTACGCGTCCGGGCAGGGAGCTGTCCCGGAATATGTGATGAAACTGCTTTTGGAGCGAGGTGGCATTGACCCGGATGCGGGAGTGCAACTCGAGTGGATGAACGAACACAGTGCGATTGTCGCACAGCTTGCGTCGGAACCGGGAGCGATTGCTCTACTTCCACAACCCTTTGTGACGATCGCGCAGAACAAAATACCCGATCTGCGCCTTGCGATCGACCTCAATGACGACTGGTCCCGTCTGATCCAGGAATCTGGGCTCGTGATGGGCGTGCTCATCGCGCGAAAGGCAATCGTGGACGATCACCCGGAAGCAGTTGACGCCTTCTTGCAACGATATGAAGAGTCGATCGTATTCACGAACGAACATCCCGAAGAAACCTCAATTTTGATCGAAAACCTCGATGTATTTGACGCGGCAATCGCGAAAAAGGCGATTCCATTTTGCAACATCTATTTTTCGTCAGGCGAAAAAATGAAACAAACGCTGTCAGGTTTTCTTGATCTGCTCTTCGTGATGAACCCACAGACCGTGGGCGGCGCGCTTCCACCGGATGAGTTCTATTACGGTGCCAAGTAAACGCGAGGACACTCTCTATTCTATCTTGGGCACACTGCTGTTGCTCGCGCTTTGGCAGCTGCTCTCGATGTTTGGCGGCACGGGTTTTTTGTTGCCCGCGCCGAGTGCGGTTTTAGCGACATTTTTCAGGTTGTTTGCGTCCAAAGATAATTGGATCTCTATTTTCACGTCGGTGGCGCGCATCGTATCGAGTTTGCTGGTTGCCATTGTGTTCGCGATTCTTTTATCATGGTTGGCTTCAAAGCGCCGCGCTTTGCGCAAACTCCTTGCACCCACTATCCTTATTATGAAGTCGGTTCCAATCGTCTCGTTCATCTTGATTGCTCTCTTCTTCATGAAAGAATCACTGCTCACTTCATTTATTTGTGGACTCATTGTCTTCCCGATGGTCTATGGCCAACTTTTGTCCGCTTTCTTGAATGTCGATTCAAGACTTATCGAGATGGGGCGTGTGTTCTCATTTAGAAAAAGTGAAATTGTGCGCTATATCGTTGTTCCGGAATGCCGCGAGCCGTTTCTCGCTTCAGTTGCGGTCGCGGTGGGGATGGCATGGAAAGCGGGAGTTGCCGCGGAGGTCTTGACATTCGCTAGCGGCACGATCGGCAAGCAAATGTATGAAGCCAAACTCTACCTCGACATGGAGCGTTTGCTGGCATGGACGCTTGCACTTGTTTTGGCTTCTTTCGTTTCAGAACAGGTTCTGGTTCGCGTCTTTCGGTTCATCTTGACGCGCGTCGGCGATAGTCTTCCTGGTGATATGAATCTGAGCCGGACACGCGCGCAACAGCGTCAAAAAGAGATTGTGAAAAACCTGAAAACGCGTACCGAGCTCTTAGAGGAGCAAGCAACGCCCCAGGGTGATGAATTGGTTGAGGAACCTTCCGTTTGCCCGGTCGAAGGGCAAGCCATCCTGATTAGAGGTGTGCTGTGCGTCAATTCATTAACCGACGATGGGGATGTTTCGAAAATCGTGATTGATCAGGTCAGCAAATGTTTTGGTTCTGCCTATGTGTTCAGTGACTACTGCGCGACGATACCCCTTGGCCGACCGCTTGTCATCATTGGCCCTTCTGGCGTGGGTAAGACAACACTGATGCGCATGATCGCGGGGCTTATTCGCCCCGACACCGGTGAGATTACGGGAGTGCCTGAGCACGGTGTTTTTGTTTTCCAAGACAACCGGCTTCTCCCTCAGCTTTCCGCGCGCGATAATATCCGCCTCGTGCTGCCCGGATATGACGGTGAGTGGGCGGACAATCTGCTAGCGTCGCTCGACCTCAAGTCCGTGAAGGATCAGCCGGCTTCAACTCTCTCGGGCGGTGAGATGCGCCGCCTTGCGCTTGCACGGGCTCTCGCTGTGGAATCTGACATCTTCTACCTCGATGAGGCATTCCGTGAGCTTGATGAAATGCACGAAAATGAAGCGCTAAATGTGTTGCTCCAAGTCGCGAAGGGTAAACCGATCATACTCGCGACGCACGATCTCTCTCTGATCGATCGGCTGAACGCGAATATTCTTGAGTTGAAAAAATAGTGGCTCAGATCCACTCTTTGCGTATAATGAACCAAGCAAGGGGGGATCAAGCCATGGAGTGTGTAGACTGTCAATCGCTTTTATGTTATCGAGGTGATCAGGAGGGATTTCCCGGCTGTCCGATGGAAGACCGGACAATCTTTGACGAATCACTGGAGTTGTTGAAAGAAGATCCGATCCTCAAATTCTATCAAACCAGTTGCCGGATCGAATCGAAAGGATACGGTCGCTGGCCCCGGGCATGCGAAATCATCCAATTTTGCAAAGACATGGAGTATCAGACGATTGGTTTTGCCTTCTGCATAGGTTTGAAACGTGAAGCGGCGATCTTTAATCAGCTCCTCAAGTGCGCCGGGTTTAAAACCGTTTCGGCGCTGTGCAAGAGTGGCGGCATTCCCAAAGAAGTGCTGGGGCTTTCGGACAAAGACAAAGTCAGACCCGGCAGGACTGAAGTGATATGTAATCCCATCGCTCAAGCGTTGCGTCTCAACCAGCAAAAAACAGATTTCAATGTAGTGATCGGCCTCTGCGTCGGGCATGATAGTCTTTTTTACAAATACAGTGAGGCGCCTGTGACAACGCTTGTCACCAAAGACCGTCGCCTCGGGCATAATCCAGTCGCGGCGCTCTATATGTCAGAGTCAGGCTATTTGAAAGAGGCGTTCGACGAAGTGATGGGCGAAACGGTTCGAGAGGATACAAGATGAAGTTAATACTAGCAAGCCAATCGCCTCGACGAAGCGATCTATTATCTATGGCTGAGGTCCCGTTTGAGGTCATACCCGCGAACTGTGATGAAGAGACCATTCTCGAGGATCTCCGCAATGCTGAATCAGAGATCGACTGGCGCACCGTGGTGGAGAGGTTGGCACTTGCCAAGGCTCACGCGGTTCTCGGGGACTACCCCGATGCGCTCATCCTTGCCGCAGACACAATTGTGACTCTCGACGGTGTCGTATTCGGCAAACCTGTTGATGCTTGCGATGCCAAGCGAATGCTCCGCACACTGGCGGACAGGACTCATGTCGTCGATACGGGTGTCGCTCTTGTAACCGCGAACAGTGAGGAAGTGTTTTCCAATGCCTCGCACGTGACATTCAAGCCACTTTCCCCTGTTATTGAAGCGTTGATTGACCGATACGTTGAGACAGGCATGCCGCTCGATAAAGCAGGCGCGTATGGCATTCAAGAGTTGGGCGGTCTTCTCATTGAGCGGATCGAGGGTGACTTTTTTGCTGTTATGGGGCTTCCGATCGCGGAAGTCTACGAGCGTTTACAGGTGTACAGCATTGGGGAATAGAATCTGTTATCCTTCTTGTTTAAGCCCGACAACAAGTGACTTAACTGTTGTCAGAACCGGTATTGACCTTTCAACATTTGGGAAGCATTTATGAAGAAAAAAGATTTTATTCTTGCTGTTTTAGTAACAATAGTTTGGGGCGCAAATTTCACAGTAACTAAATTAGGGCTAAGCGGAGTACCTCCGATGCTTCTTATTACGTTAAGGTTTACTTTGGTTGCATTTCCGGCGGTATTTTTTATCAAGCCACCTAAAATGTCAGTAAAAGATCTATTGCTATATGGGTTTACAGTTGGGGTAGGTCAATTTGGTTGTTTGTATTATGCTATGCATATCGGAATGTCGGCTGGATTAGCCTCCATAATAGTTCAGTTACAAGCATTTATATCCCCACTATTAGGGTACTTCTTTTTAAAAGAAAAACTCAAAGCTGAACAATTAGCAGGTTTTTTTATTAGTGCTTTAGGACTCGTTGTAATAGGGGTTGCATCAAATACCCGTGGAATAACCTCGATACCTATTGTTGCTATTTTACTTACAATATGTGCGCCAATATTTTGGTCTATTTCAAATATTGTAGCGAAAACTGCAGCAAAAAAGGCAATGGCAAACGATGAACAGCTTGATATGTTGAGTTTAGTTGTGTGGGGAAGTCTTGTCCCCCCCATACCCACTTTAATCCTGGCATTATTTATTGACTCTCCTCAAACACTTATTAATTCAATATCAAATTTGAGTATGATTTCCATACTGGCAGTTCTCTATTTAGCTTTTGGGGCAACACTATTTGGATATGGAATCTGGAGTGTTTTAATTGCCAAATATCCACTGAATAAGATTTCACCTTTATCATTATTGGTTCCGATAACGGGCTTACTCACAGCTAGGATTGTTTTGTCGGAAGAACTTTCTAAGTTACAGTGGCTAGGTGTTGCTGCGATTATCCTTGGGTTGATAGTTGCTAGCTTGGATTATAAAAAGATTGTGATAAGGCTTAATAGAAATGAGATAAAAAAGTAGAATAGGCTTACTCGGATTGTCCTAGCCAGTCGCGCAGATACGCTTGTTTATCTTTAGCGTAGTCACGATTATTTACTTGAAGCTCATTGTTTTCCATAAGATCCAAAACAGTGCCCAGTAAGACTTTGGCCGTGTCAATATAAGCATGCTCAAGGTCGCTTATCTGGAACTGGTCACTGTGTACGCGACCTTCCATTCCGGAAAACCCAAACTGTACAGCTGGCAGAATACTGGCGACATCGCCGATATCACCCGAAGCACCAGAGACGGGATTTTTTGCGATGGCATCCGGGCCGCACAACGGCAACATATTTTGATAGACTACTTGATTGAGTTTTTCTGACTGACGAAGCGGCAAGTAGCCGATCGTGTTTTCGATCTCACAGCCTATTCCCAGAGCTGCAGCGCAGTGAAGCGCGGCATCGTCGAATTTCTGTTGTAGCAGATAAAGATCTTCAGTGGTGTTTGCTCGCAAATACGTCTCAAGAACGGCCTGTTCGGGAATTATATTCATTGAGAGGCCACCCTGGGTAAGAATGGGATGCAGCC
>LFTF01000075.1:8460-9060 GCA_001512945.1 Clostridiales bacterium DTU023
TTGCCGGAAGCGTAGCGAAGTTTGCCCTCTGCAATTAAGTTGCGGCGATACTCCAAATCAATGTATTCTTCCGCCGGAGTCGCGACAAAACTGACTCGGCCGGGGAGGCAATCGAAGAGATCTAACTCTTTTAGCACACGCATCACGGCGAGCATCACGGTCACCTGGATGCTGTGGCCGCATGAATGGATCACGAGTGGTCCCTCTTTGCCTTGAACCTCCAGGGCGTCCATATCGGCCAATAGAGCGATGTGGTATCCGCACTCACCCAAGGAAGCTTTAACGCCGGTCAGGGCAATGCCGCTTTCATAGGAGATGTTGTTCTGGCTAAAAAAATCCGTGATGGTTTGGGCGGTTTGATGTTCTTTGAAACCAAGTTCAGGCGTGGAGAATAGCTTTTCTCCCAGAGCAAATGTCTCGGGGCGTAGCCGCTCGAGTATCTCAAAAGCTTTTTGTTTATAGTTCATTGCGTCAAGTCCTCCATAGCCTGCTGTGCAGGCGATTGACTGCGTTCGAGGTGTATTAAATTAACGTGCTTATACCGCCTGCGATAGAAATCAATCCGCTGACAAGCTGGATCGAATATACGACACTCGAAAA
>LFTF01000085.1:0-2251 GCA_001512945.1 Clostridiales bacterium DTU023
CTGCCTGCTGCCATTCCTGCAGGTATTGGATAGGGTTGAGGCAACCGAGTCTCTTCTGTGCCCCTGCCAGCTACTCACTAAAACTGCCGTATAAAGATCATTTCTTTGAACTTACCTGTCCAAGCTGTGTTCATCGAGAAGGAAATCATGAATGCTTACATTTAAGATACCTTGTTCATTGTAATGTGAATAAATGGAGTCACCGACAATTATAATTTTTTTGAATGACTTGTCAATTCTTAGCAATGAGCGTTGTTCTTGAGCTCGCCTAGCATCAGTATCCATGCGGTAAGCGGATTGGATATAGTACCTTTTATCGCCTTTATTAGCTACGAAGTCGACTTCAAGCTGCTTTAATCGCGACTGCTGATCTTTGTCCTTATAATGCACTTCCACAACCCCGACATCTACTGAGTAATCCCGAACGTTAAGCTCATTGTAGATGATGTTTTCCATAATATGATTCATTTCCATCTGTCGAAAACCTAAGAAGGCATTTCGCAGACCTAAATCAGTGAAATAAAACTTATAGGGAGTGTTTATGTAGCGCTTGCCTTTAACATCATAACGTAGAGCCTTTTCGATCAAAAAAGCGTCTTCTAAATAATCCAGATAACTAACAATTGTATTGTAGGATAATCCAACATTTTTCTTGCTGTGGAAAGTCCTTTCTAATTTGTGAGGATTAGTTAGACTGCCAAGACCGGAGGCTGGAATTTGTAGAAGCTCCCTGAGTTCTGCATCCTGACGAATTTTATATCTCTCAATTATGTCAGTTAAATAAACAGTATCGAGCAAGTTTTGCAGATAAGTTTTCTTTTGATCTTCAGTTTTGAGAGAGAGCATTTGAGGCATTCCGCCAAAAGTGAAATATTCTCAACGGTCCTGTCTACGAGTTAGCATGAAAGCTACCCTATTGAAAGATTTTACGTAAATACGCACTTTTTCAACAAAATCATGAAACAGTGCTTAATCATATTTTGTTTGTCAACTTGGCGGGGGTGCACCTCACAGTCTGGTGGCCAACATATGGCGGCCATGCCAGTGACGTGATGAAGGTGTTAAGATTAATGAGATCTGATGAATGATGAAATATAAAGGAGAGTATCATGGGGAATTTACCAAATTGTCCGAAATGTGATTCGGAATATACATATGAAGTAGATCATTTACTTGTCTGCCCGGAGTGTTTTCATGAGTGGAATCCGGAAATTGAGGCGGAGAAGGAAGCCGAGGCGGAAGAAGTCAAATTAGTCAGAGATGCCAATGGCAATGTCTTGTGTGATAGCGATACAGTTACAGTGATAGAGGATTTGAAAGTAGGAGCTTCCACGATTAAAAGAGGCACGACCGTCAAGAATATCCGCCTGATAGAAAATCCACCTGATGGTGTGCATAATATCGCTTGTAAAATTGATGGCTTTGGGGACATGATCCTCAAAGGCAGTGTAGTTAAGAAAATCTAATAGCAGCTACACCCAGATGCAGTCCTGATGAAAGACGTAAAACGTGTCGGAGTGTATCCAACTGCCGAACTGCCCACCATATCCGGCATTCGGGTAGAGTCGTCCCCACTTCTTGTAAGCACTGATGAAATCGCTGGCTTTGCCACCATTCATCAGTGCATCTGCGGTAGCGAAGGTTATCGCTGTGTCATCCGTGAAAAAACAATCGTCGCGGAACAGCGGGAAGTCCTTCGTTTTGATGTTATGTCATTCGTAGACCGAGCCTACGATGTCACCTATAATCGCTGTGAGCATTATTTTCGACCTCGTCGCTGCTTCACGTCTTCGCGGATTTCCTCAAAGCAAGCATTGTCAACGGTACCAACCTCACGGAATGCTGTCACAGCATTTGCCATCACCTTGAAATTTAGTTGTGTGCCCTCGCTGTCAGCAAGATAGTCGATCGCCCTGTCAGGCGCAATTCCAAAGTGCCCGGCTGTCTGAACCGCGTCGATGTTTGCACCCAGGAAGATGAACTCCCAGCCGTATTGGGTCTTTTGACGCTCAATCTGCATTTTGATCTTTTCTGCGGAGTATTCGCGGCTTGAGTTTTCTTCGCCGTCCGTTATAATCACAAACATCACTTTTTCGGCGCGGTAGTCTTCTGCGGTGTGTTTCTGAGCATTACCGATTTTGTTTATCGTCATGCCGATTGCATCGAGCAATGCGGTGGAGCCTCCGACCTGATACTCCTTTTCCGTAATAGTGCCGACTGCCTTAATGTCGATTCGGTCGTGGAGCAGTTC
>LFTF01000085.1:2396-7157 GCA_001512945.1 Clostridiales bacterium DTU023
CAACAACGGCTGGTCGTACTTGAACAACACTTCATTTATCTTAAAAATGTCATATTTGCCGTTTGCGATGAAATATTCCACGATTACATCGAACTTGACTGCATGGGAAAGCGCATAGCCAGCTCGTTTCAGAAGGTCGTCCGTTTCATCGAGCGACAACTCCAAGGCAACGGCGAGGGCAACGGAGGTTCGCTTGCTTGGCATGTAGCCTTTGCCAGTTCTAATTTTCGAAAATAGCTTTCGGTCAAGGTTGGCAAGTTTGTAAATTTCTACGTCCGTCTTTTCCTTGGCATCAATCAGCCGCAGAAGCGTTTCCGAGAAAGGCTCGTCCAGGTTGCCAATCAAATCATCAAGTGGAGTGGGCGCACCAACAGACGGAGCGAGCCTATTTTCAAAAAGAAGCTCGTCGTGCTTGCTAACGCTCTCCAAAACTTTATATTAGGCTTCCGACTCTACATCAAGCAGTTGCCGCCGCTTTATTTATTGTGTGTCAATGTAATGCTCATCTATGCAGCTTTCGACCGCTCCGATTAGTTCACTGCTGAGGGTGAATGCTGATTTATCAAATACCACCAATGTCACATCAAGGTCGTGATCTGTAAGGAAATCTTGAATTGCTGAAGTAGCTACTCTAAGCGCTTCGTCTTTTGGATAACCATAAATACCACTCGAAATCAGCGGAAATGCTACGCTTTCGCATTTGTTTTCAACCGCTCTTTTTAATGCATTCGAATAGGCAGCACGTAGGTGCTGCTCGTTCTGCTCCTTGTTCCACTGCCTATAAACCGGACCCACCGCGTGGATAATGAACTTTGCCGGAAGGTTGAATCCCGGCGTAATGACGGCCTCACCTGTCTTAATCGGGGCCAGTTTATCACAGGCAGCTTGGAGCTGTGTCGCTCCCGCTATCTTGAATATAGCTCCGCAAACTCCTCCACCCATTTGCAGTTTGGTATTTGCGGCATTGACGATAGCGTCAACTTTCATTTTTGTGATGTCCTGCCGGACGATAGTAAATGACATAATGCACCTCCGCGCTGATTAAAGATTACGCGATGATCTCATGAAAGGGTAATATCTCTGCCAATACAACTCTTGCGTATATAGAAATATACCCGAACTTGTCGGAAATATCGACAAATTAAACAGTTGCCAAAGTCATCTATAGTCTGCATCGTAAATTACTTGAGGGTGACCAAATCGTCCAGTTGCAATCATTTTATGTCTTATTAGTTTAGCTGCATACCTACCATTTTCGAGATACGACATCAAAAAACTAATAATCGTCTGGGGAAATATTTTGGCTGTGATCTTCAAGCTGGCAAGAATCTGGTCTCAGAACGTGATCGTAATTGTCGCCTTTTCGATCGTAGCCGGATTTGCTAACGGGCCGTGGTTTAGCTTCTACTCCATATCGGGAGCGCCAACGAAGCCGAAAATACCATGTTGTTTATGACAATGTTCTATTTTGCTCACTACATGGGATAGATTGCCAGCCCACTGGGGTGGGTGCTAAAACTTGATGCTGTAGAGGGATGAAAATCTAATCTAAAACCAAGTTACTTTAATTGAACAGGAAGCGGCTTATAATGAGTAGAGAAAAAATTAAGTTAATAGCATGGCACTGGCCTGTTTACTGTACAAGTAGCCTGAGGTAGGTAACAACATGGAATATAGAAAACCACCATCTTTTTTTATTTGTCTGCTCTTGCTTGCCATGCTGAGCGAGCTTCTGTTACTGGCAGCCTGTTCTACGAATTTTAATGGCGAAAAACTACAGACAGCAAGGACAGAGATTCGTGACGATCAAGCCACTGCACCCGTCCTCCCTACAATCACAAGACCTAGCCCATCACTAACAACACCCACACCGACATCTACACCCACATCAAGACCGGAACCAACCCCAACTCCGACCTCGCAGGTGGATCGTTCTGCGGCTTACATTTATGAGGCAAACCCCAAACTGACACCTGTCAACTATGGCTCACCGGCCTTGCTGCCGCCCAGCGAGGATAGGGGGCAGGAATATGTTGACAGAATCACATTTATCTGCGATTCGCCCACCTACTGGATGTGGCCAAATGAACTTCTGAGTGGGGGTAAAGATTCCAAGCAGATCTGGACCGGGCCTGAAGGGACGATGACTCTGGCTTACCAGAGCACCTATCACATCCTTGATCCCTTTGATAAAAAACAACGCCCAATTCGCGACGTGGTAGCCTTGCATAAACCGGATATCCTGATCATTGCCTTAGGCATTAATGGCATTTCTTTTATGGATGAAGAATACTTTAGCAAAGAATATAGGGATCTGGTGACGGATATCCAGACAATTAGTCCTGATACCATTCTCATTCTGCAATCTATCTACCCGATCACCCACCGATATAAGCATTACGGCAATATCACCAACGCCATGATCACTGAAGGCAACAGCTGGATTATGAAAATAGCGGAAGAAACCGACTGCTCTTACCTAGACACCATTTCTGTTCTATTGAACGATGAAGGCAATGCTAAGGATGAACTGATGCGCAAGGACGGCCTACATCCGAATGTCAAGGGCTTAACGATCATCCTGGATTACATCCGCACGCACGCCTACATTGGACTTAACTAAATCACAGGCTCATGAGGAACAGTCCGAAAGGGACTATTCGCATTTCAAGTCACCGTAAACATCCGCATCCTCCGCAACTTGTAGGTACGAAATGCTCTCGTCAACTGTATATGCTGGGTTAGCTAGTCGCATCTTCAGATAAGATGAAAGATTTTTATCTGTACAGTACACCCTACAGCCTTTCATCCCTCTTGTCATTAAAGTTCGATAAGTATTTTTTATTATACGATTAGCCAATTCTTCAGCTTCATCAGGATCACTTTTATGCAATGTCTTGATACCTCTCATCGACATATCTGTAGAAGCACGCTCATTGGCATCTGTAATTATCATGCCATCTTCATACCGCAAATCCGGTCCGATGATAACGCCAACATAATCAAACTCCAATCCCTGAGACGTATGAATGCAGCCTGCCTGTTCAACAGAATTTTTATCAATTGCCCAGATTTGGTTGTTAAGATTCCAACTCATTTCGAAACCCATTTCGGGTATTTTGATGTCTGCAAAGTCAGCATTTATCCTTTCTTTAGTTGGCCATTTCCAACAATATCCGGCAACTAGTCTTGACCTATTACTTTCCTCATTCTTTTGGCGGACCCAATCTAAAAGCTCATGAGGACTATCCAGTATTCCGAAATCATAATCAAAGTCGAAAAGGGGATTTGCAGTTTCTCTAATTTCTAAAACATCGTCGAGCCAGGAAATATATCCTTCGGAACCATTGCATCTGAATTGCGAGGCCAATTCATCTTCAAAAATATGCGCATTTTCCTTCTTTGCGTATTTCTTAATCTCGTTGATAGTGCCGATATCCGTCAGATCGATTCTTTGATCCTCATCGATGAAGAAAATGGAAACTCCGCTTGCGTGAATTATCTCCTTGATCTGATTTTCTCCATCATTCTTGTAAAACCCCGATTTAGCGTTCAATCTATGCGCCTCATCAACGATTGCTACGTCCAGCACATCTCCCTCAGGCCATTTGTAATATAATCCAGACCCCTTGAAGAGATTATCAATTGAGTTAGCTCGCATGTGACCTTTCAATTTAACTTTATAGACATCACGAGGAGCAGCATTTTTAGAGATGAAATGGCAGACCATTCCCCGGTTTGTTAATTCGCTTAATAAATTTATAGCAACAACACTTTTGCCTGTCCCGGGACCACCTTGTACTATGAATACTCGCTTGATTTTGTCCTTTTTCGTCTTCTCAGCCATGGAGACAGCGTTTTCGAATACCACTTTTTGTTCATCTATGAGTGTAAACTCAGAATTTCCTTCAAGCATTCCAGCAAGGCTATCCTGCAGTGATTTAGATGGTCTGATCTTTCCATTCTCCAGAGCATAGATGGTTTTGCGTTGGTCGCCTTTTCGTACGAATGTCTTAATGAAGAGCCGTAATCTGTCGACGCTATTTGCATCGAATAGAGGAGCCTTCTCGAGAATATCTGAATACTGAGAATCAATTATTGGATCCTTTTCAGTATTGCAGCGGTAATTGTGCAGATAGGAGCAGGGGGACAACTGTATGAGACCGTCCTGAACAGATTCGTTAAAATCTCTTAATAACGTTGCATAGGACCAAGCTTGATAAGATGGGTGTGGAACTTCTCTGATTCCGCCCCCTAAGAACGTTTCAACTATATCCGTTTTATCCTTGACTGAATTCACTTCAGACCATTGTTTGAGTTCAATAATTACTGCATTGTGACGTTCGTTTGCATCGTAACCTGAAACAAGAAAATCTAAACGTTTTGAGGAAGTTGGGATGACATATTCGATCGCTATGCCAGAATCTTCCGGGATTTCACGGTCATTCATTACCATATACATGAACTGCAACGAATTTTGCCACGATATAACTTCATTTCGAGCAGGTCGATTGAGTCTTTGACTAAAGCGTGAAGTCAATTTTGAGATTAGGACGCCATCTTCGGAATCTTGCATGAAACCGCTCTTTGTCTCGTTATAAATGATCATTCTTTGAACTCCGTATACTTTCGGCTGGAACCTCTGGCTTTTTGAATCGGATATTTTTCTTCATTGAGATCAAGTTTGTCATTCATAATTTTCTCAATGTTTAGATCAAGTTTATTTGCCAGTTGGCAACAATAGATCATTACATCTGCCAG
>LFTF01000041.1 GCA_001512945.1 Clostridiales bacterium DTU023
TCGCCAGAACAAATCCCGCGCAGGATGGTCTGCCATCTGTGCGACCGAATAAGCCCGGTGCCGCAACTTTGCCCGGAATGTGGGAGCGATGAGATTGCCTCACTGGGCGCGGGCACTCAGCAGGTTGAAGAGGCGCTCAGTGCGCTCCTGCCTCACGCAAGCATACTCCGTATGGATCAGGATACAACTCGCGGCCGGTTCTCACACCGCGAGTTGCTGGACGCGTTTGAACGAAAAGAAGCCGATATCCTCGTGGGGACTCAGATGATCGCAAAAGGGCATGACTTTCATAACGTTACGCTCTCGGCCATCTTGTCGGCTGACCAGCTATTAGGTACAGGTGAATTTCGAGCTTCAGAACAGGCTTTCCAGCTGATGACTCAGGCAGCAGGACGTTCCGGTCGTGGCAGGAAAAAGGGACGCGTGATCATTCAAGCCGTGCAGCCCGATCATTTCGTTGTCAAAGCGGCTGCGAATCAGGATTATGAGCGTTTTTACCGTGAGGAGATTATTTTCCGCGAGCGTATGGGTTACTTGCCATTCGGCCACATCGGTATGGCGGAGTTCAAAGGATTCGATTCCCGCCAGACGGAGGACACCGCGAACGTTTTTCATGCCAAAGTGGCGGCTCTCATTGGGCAGTACGGTGGAACATTTGCTGATACGATTCTATCCGCAGTTTCACCCGCGCCGATTTCCAAAATACGAAACCGCTACCGCTATCGTGTCATCGTGCGCGACCCGTCGGCAGAGCCGCTGACGCGTCTCATGTTCCTTGCAGCGGATCAAACCAAGCGCCGTGACAATGTCACAATCACACTCGATATTGACCCTTGGTCGACATTGTGAGAACCGACAGTGGCTCAATAACACGAGCGATCTGGCTCTATCTGGGTGTGCTCGTATGCTAAACTTAAGAGTAAAGCAGGAGGAAATACATGGCACTTCGGAAAATATTAACAGAAGGTGATCCGGCGCTTGCAAAACGCGCTCGCGTTGTTAGAAAGTTTGACGCCAAGCTTGGGCTACTGATCGACGATATGATCGAAACGATGTACGAAGGCGATGGGGTTGGACTTGCCGCGCCACAAATAGGTATTTTGCGCCGTGTCTTCGTGATGGATGATGACAGCGGGGACGGTCCGCGTGTATTTATCAACCCTGAGATTATTGTGGAGGAAGGCGAGCAGGAAGGCCCGGAAGGATGCCTGTCGTTGCCTGGTCTATTTGGTATTGTCAAACGGCCGATGTCCGTGACCGTTCGTGCCCGAGGTCAAGAGGGTGATTATTTTGAGACAGCCTTTGAAGGGCTTGCCGCCCGTTGTATTTGTCATGAGAACGACCA
>LFTF01000048.1:0-364 GCA_001512945.1 Clostridiales bacterium DTU023
CACGTCACCTATTATCCCGGCGCGCTCCCTATGGTCATCAAGCTGGTCTTCTCAAAAGACGGGCTTATTCTAGGAGCCCAGATCGTCGGATATGCCGGGGTGGACAAGCGGATCGATGTGATCGCGACGGCCATGCACTTCAAAGGAACCGTGCGTGACCTCGCGGAACTCGAGCTAGCCTACGCGCCGCCCTACGGCGCCGCAAAAGATCCTGTCAACTTCGCGGGATTCGTCGCGGAAAATATTCTCGCGGGGTTAACCGATCCTCTGATCGTTGAGCAGTATCTCAAAAATCCCGAAGTCTATACCCTCCTCGACATCCGAGAAGAAGCCGAGCTTGTGGCAGGAACACTGCCCGGCGCGG
>LFTF01000048.1:567-912 GCA_001512945.1 Clostridiales bacterium DTU023
AAGGAGCTGAGGCGATGAGCGTTCCAAGTCAAAAGGGTCAAACCCCACCAGATCCCAAAGAATTTTTTACATTGGATGTTTGCGGTATGAGCTGCCCCGGTCCGATTGTCGAGGTGGGAAAGTATATCCGGGAAATGAAAGAGGGCGAGATGGTGCTGGTAAGGGCCACCGATCCGGGGTTTGCTCGGGATATCGCAAGCTGGTGTGAGAATACCGGCAACACCCTGGTCGAGAATACCGAGGGGGGCGGCTACTACACGGCAAACATCCTAAAAGGCGCCGTACGTGAACAAGCGATGACGGACGCGGAGGCCGGTTTCACGTCAAGCGGCGATCCCAAAGGCA
>LFTF01000102.1:0-248 GCA_001512945.1 Clostridiales bacterium DTU023
TCCACGACGAGAATACGTGTGCTCATCCTAAACCCTCCTGTGAGTTGTCTTCCAATGTATACGGCCTTCGGAGAATGGGCGCGAACCGATTAATCGTCATCTCCAAACAGACCTGTCGCGGACAGAGCCGCTTCATCAACAATAACCGTGGCGTTGGGGTGAAGCTGGATAATCGAACCAGGCATTTGGGGAGTCACGGGTCCGAAGCACGTCTTTGCGATGGCGTCGGCCTTGGCTCGCCCTGAGGC
>LFTF01000102.1:317-1595 GCA_001512945.1 Clostridiales bacterium DTU023
GGCATTTGGTCGCGACTGTCAAAGAAACGCGAGTTTGCCTCAATCGTGCTCGCGGTGAGTGTCGCGCAGTGTGTGTGTGCAATAAACTGATCTCCCGGTTCATTGAAGGCAATGTGACCATTAGGTCCTATCCCCAGCAACTGTAAATCAGCAAATCCAAAGCTTTCCAGCCGTTCATCATATTCACGGCACTCACGGTCTATGTCATCTGTCATGCCGTCGGGAATGAATGTGTTGTCAGGTGAAATGTTGATATGATCTAAAAAATGCTTCTGCATGAACATCCGGTAGCTTTGCGGGTGATAGCCGGACAGGCCGATGTATTCATCGACATTAAAAGCCCTGATCTTTGAAAAATCGAGATTCTCCTCGATAAACATACGGATCAGCTCGGAATAAGTGCCTAAGGGGGTCGATCCGGTAGGCAGCCCCAAAATGGCGTTGGGTTTGATTCGGACAAGTGAGGCGATGAGGCGCGACGTCTCAATGCTCATTTCATTTTCATTGGAAACACAGATTAATTTCATCTCTTTATATCCCGACAATACGTCTATGTAACGGGGCAAATCCTCATATCAGCCCCGTTACACCAAAATTTAAATAACAAACCCTCTATCACTCTGCAGTGAAAGGCTCGGGTACAGCTTGGCCTGCCATGTAGCGGACAGCGATGTCACGATCGTCTCCCGCAAAGACAAATTTCTGAAGTCGTTCGAAGACAGTGAGCGGGCGGTGTCGCGTGAAGCGCCGATCATCGATGACCAATGCGTCGAATGTGTAGCCCGGCAGGAACGTACCTGTTTGCCCGAAGAACGATCCGCCTCCCGTCGTCGCCATATGGAAGGCCTCCGCGAAGGAGATCGTCCGGTGCGCGTGGTCAGTCAAGGCCCACAAGATGCGTGACTGTTTCATGGCCGAATCGATCGCGTGCCCGATGAACAGGCGGTTGCCGCCGCCGACATCAGAGCCGAGCCCGATCCGAAGACCGGCATCAAGCATATCTCCGGTTGGCATGATCCCCGACGCCAGGTTCGAATTAGAATCCGGGTTGTGGGCAATCAAAACATCTTTTTCACGGAAAAGATCGATCTCTTCTTTTGTATTGTGGATACAGTGCGCCATAATGGTGCGCTCCTTGGGGAGCAGTCCGAAATCTTCATAAACAGATAGATAATCCCTTGACCCGGGGAATAAATCCTTGACCCAGGCGATCTCACCCATGTTCTCATTGACGTGCGACTGAACAGGCAATCCATGCTCCACTGACAGCTCTCCCAG
>LFTF01000102.1:1620-2468 GCA_001512945.1 Clostridiales bacterium DTU023
CGCGTACGGTTTAGCCGATTCGATGAAACGAATCGTCTCACGCACAGATTCCTCTGTCGTCTCCTCAAGGTTCTCACCGCCGTTGCGGTCCATATTGACTTTGCCAACATAGGCGGAGATACCTGCCTGAGCAAAACAATCCATCAACTCAAGCGACGCGTCCGTGTTAATGCTGGAATAGATAGCCGTATGGAGCGTACCCGCAGCCCAAAGATCGCGGACAACATCACGAAATACAACTTCGGCGTATTGCGGATCGTGGAAGCGCGCCTCCTCCGGGAATGTATAGCTCTCAAGCCAGGGCAGCAACTCCATGTCATATCCGAGCCCTCGCGTGACATATTGGACGGCGTGAATATGGACATCGGAGAACCCGGGAATGATGAGCTTGCCCTTGTGATCAATAAAAGTCACGTCGGGTCCTGTGTTCGGCCGCTGATCTGAAAAACCGGTAATGCGCCCGTTTTCAATACTTATATAAGCGTCCTCGTGGACGGCCATTTCGCCCAACTCGGGCGCTGATATAAAATCTCCGCGAAGAAGATAACGTTGATGAGTCATCACTCAACCTCCTGTGATTCCAACGAATAGTACGTAACCTTGATCCGGCATGTATCTCCATAACGGGCGGTACAGCGGATCTCCTTTTAAACAGTATACAGGATTTAGTTTTGTGATGAGTGCTATTATTTGAGCATGAGCTTATGGAATTTCTTCCTCGTGATTTTAAAAATCAGCAGCGTGACGTTTGGGGGCGGTTACACAATTGTTCCCGTAATCCGCGAAGAATTTGTCTGCAAAAGGCAGTTGCTGTCTGATGAGGAAATGTGCGATCTGATTGCGATCTC
>LFTF01000067.1 GCA_001512945.1 Clostridiales bacterium DTU023
TTACCGAGAAAGTATTTGACGCAGAGTCTCTCGCAGCAAAATCATAAATGTCGTATACTTTTTGGCAGGATGCTCCGTAGAGACGGGTCGCAACGCGCGTTGCTCTTATCGCAAAGCAGGTCGATTAGAGGAAAATATTTATGTTTTTTTATTTAATTCTCGTATTTTTTATGAATGTACTTGAAACAGTTGCCGGATTCGGTTCAATTTCAATCGGTGTGCCGATCCTCTCGCTCGCGTACGGCGCAGAAGCCTCAATTGCATTGTTCACGGCTTCCAGTCTCGTTCTATGCGTTTTTGTGATGGCAACGCAATACAAGAAAGTCAACGTCCGGGAATTTCTGATTATTGTCGCCTGCATCGTTCCCATTATGCCGCTTGGCTATCTTCTCTATGCGCAAATCCGATCGTTCGAATGGGCGTTGCGACTCATCATGGGCGTTTTGATAACCTTTGTGAGTGTACGCGAACTCTGGTTGCGTTTACGAAAAAAAGAATACAAGGAGATGTCGCGCACCGGCATGTACATTGCGCTCGGTGTCGGAGCGGTGCTTCAAGGCATGTTCTCAATGGGTGCGCCCCTTATCAATATCTACGCGCTCAGCCGTCTCAAGGACAAAAGTGATTTCCGCGCGACCATGGTAGCCGTCTGGATCGTGACAAACACAATCTCCACACTTTACCGCGCCTTTATCGTCGTACCCACCATGTATCCAACCCACATCCTAACCAAGCTCGCCTACGCCATGCCTCTAGTCGTGATCGCTTTCTTCGTGGGCAACTGGCTCCACAACAAAATCTCCAACGAGAAATTTTCGAGTGTCGTATATTCGATCCAGCTTGTCAGCGGATTGATTTCTATCGCAGGCGGTAT
>LFTF01000101.1:0-5009 GCA_001512945.1 Clostridiales bacterium DTU023
CTCATGAGCGCTATTCCGACAACTGATCTGGATGACAAACGTGAGATGATTGCCTTGGAAGGGGAGATTCCTAGCCCGGTCAATCCTCCCCCCGGCTGCAAGTTTAACACTCGTTGCCAATACGCTACAGAAATATGTAGGCACGTGGTGCCATTGTTAGAACACGTCGGTAATGAACATTACGTCGCCTGCCATCATATGCTGCCTAAAATAACGAATATAGATAGCTGATTGTTCTAATCCAAACAGCAGGCAGATAACTGCCTTGCGCGAAAATACGAGAGGGACTCAGCCACGGCCAGGTCCCTCTCGTATTTATGTCTATGCGTTATAATGAAAACATTGTTAGCAGATCAAACGTTTCTGCAAACTCAATACACGCGGGAGGTGATCATGATCTTTAAAAGAAAATATGACCGTGCGCTAGATCACGTCAAGGATACGATGAAAGATCGTGAGAAAACCTATGAGAACGATGATCTCAATAGTGTGATGGAAAAAGGGGACACGCGTGCCATGATCATAGCTGCGCTGATCACGATTGTGCCTATCTGTTTATTGATCTTGGTCGTTATCTCGCTGATCGCATATTTCTTCATCGTTCGCGGTTGGTAAGGAATGTTTTTATGCCTCTCAACTTTCTAAAAACAAAACATTTTTTTCATCCGAACAGTGATGAACCTTTCTATTCACTTCTTGAATCTTCTGTTTATCCCTGGGAAATACTTTCCGAAATCGCATCATTCATAGACTCTCTCGGACCTCTATTGTCCCATGATTTATTTGATCAAATAGGTGAAAACATATGGGTGTCGCGGTCTGCCACAATCGCAGACTACGCAACGATTAAAGGTCCCACTATCATCTGCGAAAATGTTGAGGTGCGACCAGGAGCTTACATACGAGGCAATGTTTATATCGGATCGGATTCTGTTGTAGGTAATTCATCCGAACTCAAAAATGTTCTCTTGCTGGGTCGTGTTGATGTGCCCCATTTTAATTACATCGGCGACAGTATCTTGTCATACGGAGCCCATATGGGGGCCGGTTCCATCACATCAAACTTACGTGCCGATCGAGAAAACATTACGGTTCGTATGGGCAGCGAGAAGATTGACACAGGACTTCGCAAATTCGGCGCAATGATTGCGGAAAATGTAGAAGTTGGCTGCAATGCAGTGCTTAATCCGGGAGTTTGTTTGGGAGCAAATAGCGTAGTCTATCCTTTGTCGTGCGTTCGCGTTTCTGTGCCCGCCGACTGCATTCATAAGCATTCAGGGGAGCTGGTAAGCCGTGTTTGAATACATAAGCTGATGGTTTGACTGATTGGGCAGATGATTCACCGCAAGCATTATTGACAGGTTAACCTTTCAACATCTGAGTATATGCTAGAATATTGACATGATTCCGGCACTCGTCATTTTGTTTTTTAGCGCCCTGGTTCTTGTATGGCAGGGCACTTTGGCCTACCAACTGGGGTTCGCCCTTATGGCCATTTCACTTGCCGCAATTATCTGGAAACTGGTCCGATCGTATCAAGTGCGTTATCGCATACGACAGGAAACCAAGGAAAGATCAGCCAAATGGGGCGGAGTTCTTACAGTTGTTTCAGGATTGTCCAGTTTTACAGGAATGAACTGCCACCTATTTATTACCCGACAAGATGAGCTCGTAGTCGAGGATGTTGCAACTGCTCGGGTGATCCCACTTTCAGAGATCAGAAGGATGGCGCTATTTCATGGCCGTACGCTTGAAAAACTCAATGACCGACAGCTTATGAAGGCGCTGGGATTTCGCTCAATCCCACATTTTTCCAGCGTAAGAGCATGGGTGGCGCGAAACCCGCGTGCTCGAAAACGTATGCTCCTAGTGATCCGGTTTCAGAAGCCCTTGAATGAACTCGAGTATTCAGAGATGGCGGTATTTTCAGATCTCCGAAATATGGGTAATTTAAAGACTTTCGCGATGCGACCTGAAGTTACAACAAAAACGGCAGTTCTGCCAAGACGAGTCAATATAAACAATAAGAAACCAAAACTCCAAAGCAATAGCCCTTCCGCAAACAAGAATGCTGTTGTTAGCAAGTTGTCGGCAAAAGAACAAATAAAGGAAGTAAGGACTAGCGATCTGCCTTGGGAGACATCACATCGTCTGGCAGGAAAACCACTCCATTCGCTTGATAACAGTAGGATTGAACACGCCCCAAGGCTCGATATTGAATTCCGGCAAAACGTAAATGATCGGGAAACGGAGCCCTATTTTGCGCCCTCGTCAGATGACGATCAGCGCGCGATTTTCAGAAAAGATGATGAGAGTTAAATGAACAACGATTTAGAAAATGCAGTTAAGTTGTGCGAGCGTATCGAAACAAATATTGGTCGAGTGATCGTCGGGAAAGAGGATACGATCCGTCTGATTGTGATCGCCCTTACAGCACGCGGACATCTTCTCATCGAAGACGTACCCGGAATAGGGAAGACAACCATGGTTCGGGCGCTAGCCAAATCTCTGGATCTCCAGTTCTCACGCATACAGTTTACGCCTGATGTTATGCCCTCCGATGTCACCGGATACAATGTATACAATCCTGTTACCGGGGAATTTGATTTCAGACCTGGTGCTGTCATGACACAGATACTTCTGGCAGACGAGATTAATCGCACGTCTCCTAAAACACAATCATCGCTCCTAGAAGCAATGCAGGAAAATCAAGTGACCGTAGACCGGGTAACCTATCCTTTGCCAGAACCTTTTATGGTACTTGCGACTCAGAACCCGATTGAGCAGCAAGGGACATATATTCTTCCCGAAGCTCAACTCGATCGCTTCATGATGCTTGTATCGCTAGGATATCCGACTTATGAGGAAGAAATCGACATATTAAACCGTTTCTCAGAACAAGAACCACTTACATCACTCGAATCAGTGGCTTCAAGTGATGATGTCTTCTGGTTGCAGAATATGGCACGGTTGGTGTTCGTTTCTGATCCGATCAAGCAGTATATTTCACAGTTGGCTCAAAAAACAAGAAGTAACCGTGATATCGAACTTGGAATTTCACCGCGCGCGACCTTGATGTTGATGCAGGCAGCAAAGGCAAATGCTCTCCTTGAGGGCAGAGCATTTGTTATACCGGATGATATTCAACAGCTTTTCTTGCCTGTCTTGCAACACCGGATCCTTGTCCGTGCAGAGGGCAGAGTACAGGGTGCTGACGCTTCCCAAATCCTCAGCGTTATTTTGAAACAGGTACCCGTACCAACGCGACAATGACCGTTTTTCTCTTAATTTGTCTTCTGCTCATCCTGCCGCTTTTGGCCGGAGCGAGCTACTTCGGATATCAGGTTTTTTCGCTGCTTGTCATTACTCTCATCACGCTGATGCTAATTTCAGTGGTCGAACTTCTTTATGTACGTCGAAAGTTCGTTATTGGAAAGGTGGAGCCGGAAAGGGAAGTGGTGCGCGGAGAAGAATGTGTCTTTAGCATACCCGTATCCTTGACAACAAAATGGTTGCCTGTAGGGGCTCGGCTCTCCGCGTATTATGGCCATTCAGATAAAAGTGTAAAAACGCAGAGTAAGATGATTGATCTCGACCTTTGTGCGGGTGATAGGGGGGATATCCATTTTGCTGTGCTTAGCCGTCATACAGGGATGCTCTCGCTTGACGAGGCTGTAGTCGAGGTAAAGAGTGTATTTGGTTTGTTTAAATACAGGAAACGTTATCTAAATGAACGCGAAGCCATGCAGACTCTTGTACTTCCCAGGACAGATCAACGTGACGAAACGACCATGCGTGCATTGGATCGTGTGGACGAGAGTGATCTTGAACATCGCCGCGTAAACGAGCGCAGTGATCAGATTGAGACTATGCGCGCGTACCAAGACGGTGATGATGTAAGATCCATGCATTGGCCAGTGAGTTCCAGGCTAAGTTCGCTGATTATCAAACAATACGAAGCACCGATCTCTGCCGAGACACATATCTTGTTCGACGATTACACAGGTTACTCTCTTGAGATAGACGAAAAAGCATGTGATCAGGCACTGGACTACCGCGACCAAATTCTCGATTCAGTAGCAGGCTCCATTCACTGGATGCTGACCAAAGAGATAAGCGTCCAATTGCACTTAGGGTTAGGTCAGAACGCCTGGGAGCGACTCCATATTTCTCAAGATCATATGCGATATAAACGCATACTCGCAAGTCTCGCACCCGACTCGATGCCTACGCTTGCGGAATTGATCCATGACCAACTTCGTTTCGATGCAAATGACCGATATCTTTTATTTTCAAGACGCCTTTCAGAAGCGACGGCTTCCGCGATCATCCATCTTGCTCGTCACGCGTGTCAGGCAATATTCTTCTACTTCAAACCTGACGAGACGTCACGTGAAGAGGATAATGCATTGCGGATGATGCGGCAATCGAGCGTTGAAGTTATTCAGGTAAATCCTTTTTTACTTGTCAAAGAACAGGCTGACGGCAAAGGAAACACAGATGTCTAGGACTAGAAAGCAAAAAGGGACATCCTCGCTGGTTTCAATCCGCACAGCGTCTTTGAACAGACAACCCCACATACCAGGTTCGAACGCGCTAGTACAACTCGCGATTCAGTTGGCATTTATGATGCTTTTCACCTTCGCACTGACCAGCTTTTTGTTAATCAGTCTCAGTATTCCTTTGAATGTATTTCGAAATTTACTCACAATCGTGCTCACATTTTCTGTCTGCTTTCTATTTGTCCGATCCAAGAATACGATCCGTATTGTACTTGGGGCGATCACTGTTATCCTGCTGCTCATATGGTTCTTTCCGAACAGCTCTCCTGCCCAATGGTTCATCAAAATTCTTGGTGATATGGCAAGACAAGTTGGTGAATGGTTTTATGCGGTAAGAAGTGGAACAGGTTTGGAGGGTCTAGATTATTCGGTAGTTTCACAACTTATCGTCGCAGCTACTAGTGTGATATTTTTCACGTGGTCCGGGCTGTCTACCGCACCATTCGT
>LFTF01000101.1:5061-7332 GCA_001512945.1 Clostridiales bacterium DTU023
CGATGCTCGTAGTATTGCGTTTTCTTGCGCAAGGGAAAAATTCACGAAGTACCGGACTTACGATGCGTGTCATGAGCGAAGGATCGCAAAAGCTTGGTTCAGGCCAAACAGTTCGTCGCAACTGGGCCGTTGTTGCCGCCTGTTTGGTTATGGCATTCGTTGTCTTGTTTGACATCGCGCTTCCCGATAACATCTTTTACAATTACGGACTCGATCAATCCATTTCGAAAATGGTAGGCCGCAGATATGGAAAAGGCAATCAACCCATCACCATTATTGAATTTTCCCTTAGAGCGCTCGGATTTCAACCTCTTGAAAGCCGTTTAGGGGGTGTCGCGACACCTGACCCCAATGCCTATCTGACCATCGAGACTGATGGGAGTCCGGTCTGGCTAAAAGGAGCCTCTAGCATTAAATACACGGGTCAAGGTTGGATCACTGATTCGATGAACCCCAATTGGATGTTCAATCATTCTAGCGCAACTGACATGCAAAATTTGATTATCGGCGTACCGCACAGCAGTGGGGAATCTACGATGAATCAAGCGGCCCGTAACGTCAGGTTAACTATTTATCCGGAAAAACCGCAACAAGCTGTATTCCACGGCGGGCGACCTGTTGGATTTGCGCATACGGATAGTCGAGCTGCTTTCAATTGCTATTTTAACCGATCTGGGACTTTCTACCTTGATGAACCAATTCCTGACGAAGGCTATATCGTTTCAGGGCAGGCGATATTGCCCATTTTCGTTGAAACAGAGCCATTGCTCCGCGCTTTCCAGGATGAATATAAGTCCACTACAGGATCGGAACTATTCTTGCCCTATGATGAGCGCGTCGCCTATACGGAGCTGCCTGTTTTATCTAATCTTGAGGAGGATGTGCGTGACTTCGACCAAGCGCTTCACCGCCTTGTGTTTGTGAGAACAAATGCATACTCTGATCTAGACGTGATCGAGGGCATTCGCCAGACTCTTTCGACAAAGCTCACCTATTCACTGGTCGCAGGCATCCCAGAACGCAATGATGAGTTTGTGGGGTGGTTTCTTAAAGAAGGGAAGGGATACTGCACATTTTTTGCGACGGCCACTACAGTATTGGCGCGATGCGCAGGAATTCCCGCCCGTTACGTCGAAGGATTTCTCGTTCCCGCGACAGCGCCCGGGCACAAGACAACACAAACCTTAACCGGCGAGCTTGCTCATGCCTGGTGTGAAGTATGGGTTGATCATGCCGGTTGGGTACCTATTGATTCAACTCCCCGGGGAAGACTCGATACGATGGTTAGAACGGACTATATGTACGGCCACGTTCGTCCCGGTGAGACGGCTCCCACTGAACCGGCACAAACAGATCCACCCGAACCTTCTGAAGTCAAGCCGAAACCGCCCAAGCCAACACAAGAAATTGAACAACCGCCCGTCATTGACGAAGGCACCAAGCTGTTGCGCCTGATCCTTTATATGTCGCCCTTGTGGGGTTACCTTGTTTGGAGGGGGATCGTCTACCGGAAACGTCACAGCGACGCCCGTCATGTACGCGTCAAGAAACGTCTGGGTCATGACCGTTTTGTTCAGTATATTGTAGGGGACATCTTCGCTATGTGGAAACTCGAAGGCAGGGTCAGGCAACCCTATGAATCAGTGCGATCCTATATCAGTCGCGTCGAACGTGCCCGTTATGATCTCTTCCCGCAGGATCTCACCGCCTGCCTTGAACGGTCACTGTACGCCCCTAAGGAATCACAGCCTTTGCAAGATGAGGAACAGATAAATAATCTGCTCGATTTCTATCGAGAAGAAGAAGTGTATTTACGCAGCTCCGTCGAATTTAAAACCTGGTTCTTTCGCCGATGGCTGACTTCGTCCAGGGAACATTGCTAGATAAATATACTGGCAAGATGAAACATATTTAGAAAAGATGACAAACATGGATTTGAGTGATGAGTGCATGATATTTGACAATGACTACCAACAACTCAAGCGCTGGTGCGGGGAATTTGGACGTTCCCATTTGCGTGCGCCGACTTACTTTATCAGGACTTTCGGTTGTCAACAAAATGATCATGACAGCGAAATCGCCGCGGGCATATTGGAGGAAGCCGGCTTCCTCCAGGCGGTCTCTGTAGACGAATCCGATCTTGTTCTTTTTAATACGTGCAGCGTTCGTGCCAATGCAGATCGCCGATTCTTCGGTCATGTAGGGAGTCTGAAACCATTGAGAAGGGGAGGGGCGCCGCTCATTGGTGTATTCGGTTGCATGATGGAGCAA
>LFTF01000101.1:7518-10253 GCA_001512945.1 Clostridiales bacterium DTU023
TGGCAATGACGTCCGTCTGAAGGGTGGAGAGGCTATTTCTTTCGCGACCCTACTCAAAGAAATTAGTTTGATTGATGAGCTTGGTATTGTTCGCTATATGACGTCTCATCCCAAGGATTTATCAGATGAACTCATCGAAGTAATAGGTTCGCAGAGTAGAGTCGAACCCCATATTCACTTGCCTTTGCAATCAGGGAGCGATGTAATCTTGAAGAAAATGAACAGACGGTATACCGCAGGGCACTATCTCGAGCGTGTGCGAAAACTGCGAACCAGTCGCCCCGGTATTACAGTGTCAACCGATTTAATTGTTGGTTTTCCGGGAGAAACGGAACAGGATTTTGAAGACACGCTTCAAGTTATGAGGGAAGTTCGGTTTGACGCCGCCTTCACTTTTATCTACAGTCCGCGAACCGGAACGCCGGCTGCATCGTGGTACGATGAAAAAGAACAGGAAAGCGTGCATGAGCGATTTGAACGGTTGGTCACTTTGCAGAATGCTATAAGTTTAGAATCAAATCAGGTCATGGTCGGGAAAACAGTAGACGTATTGATTGACGGACCAAGCAGACGAAACCCTGACATCTTATCAGGACGTGCAAGAGATGACCGCCTCGTCAACGTTTCACTCAATGATGAGATGTCATTACCAGGTAACCTCGTATATAAACGATCTCCTGCTCCCGGAGAATTCGCTAAGGTTAAGATCGATCGCGCCGGTTCCTTTTCGCTTGAAGGCACTATGGTTACTGAAATAAAGAACGAAGAGGCAATGCCGTGACCATTCGTATAAAATGAGTTTTAACAAACTCGGATCGATGAGATTTACATAAAATAAAGGATGCCGGAAACGAACAGATGACTTTAACGTTTGACCAAGTTGATATTGAGCGAGTAACGCCCATGATGCTTCAGCTGCTTGAAGCCAAGACCAAGCATCCTGATTGCCTGATCTTTTTTCGCCTGGGCGATTTTTACGAGCTCTTTTTTGATGACGCGCTTGTTGCGTCAAGGGAACTTGAACTTGTCTTGACCGGGCGAGATTGCGGATTAGATGAACGGGCGCCAATGTGCGGTATCCCGCACCATGCAGCCGAATCTTATCTCAAACGTCTTCTCTCACGCGGCTATAAAGTAGCCATCTGTGATCAGGTCGAAGATCCTGCCACGGCAAAAGGAATTGTCGACCGTCAAGTAGTACGCGTGCTTACACCAGGCACTCAAATGGACCCTGAAGCAATGGAAGCCGGTGCCTATCAGTATCTGTGTTGTGTGTGCCAGATGAGTGAAGCATTTGGACTAGCGGCGTGCGATCTTGCCTCGGGTCGATTTCAAACTACTGAGATTCTGTCCGGGAATCCCGAGGCACAGTTGTTCGATGAATTGTCGAGGTTGAATCCCGTCGAGTTTGTTGTCAATGAGGCCTTTGCGCGCAACAAGCGTTTTCGTGACTATCTGGAACGCCGGCAGATCACAAGCACAATGCTTCCGGACGAAGCTTTCTCTGCAGATAATGCTCGAAAACGTAGCTTAATATTCAGCGAATCTGAGATTCTCTGGCCGAGAGCGTCTGCGGCGCTCCTCTCCTATTTGGAAGACACACAGAAAAAATTTCCAGAACATATTCAGGAGATCAAACCATATCTTGTGCGTGAATTTATGTTGCTCGATCGAGCAACTCGTGCCAATCTCGAACTTACGGAGACAATTCGTGACCGAAAAAGACGAGGCAGCGTCCTGTGGGCCATCGATCGCACGCGAACAGCGATGGGCGGACGGCTTCTTCGTAGTTGGCTTGAGCAGCCGCTAATAGATCGAGATCAAATTATCCAGCGGCAATCTACCGTTGCAGCGTTGCACAAGCAGTTCATGTTAAGAGAGTCTCTACAGGAAGCCCTTACAGGCCTTTACGACATTGAGCGCCTATCGGGCAGGATTGCGTCAGGGTCCGTTACTCCACGCGATCTAGCGGCGCTCACGAGCGTTCTGGCACGGATACCTAACCTCCGGTCACTTCTGGATGCCAACGGCGATCAAGGACTTGTCTCGATTCGGGATTCAATCTTTGATTTGCGAGAATTGACTGATTTGCTTGCCCGTGCCATTGCCGATGATCCTCCGTTACTCATTACGGAAGGCGGGATTTTTAAAGAGGGGTTCAACGATGAAGTGGACACCCTTACAGACGCGACAGAGCACGGACGAGATTACATTCTTTCTTTGGAAGCAAAAGAGCGCGAAGCCAGTGGGATAAAAAATCTAAAGGTAGGCTACAACAGGGTTTTTGGTTATTACTACGAAATTTCTCGAGGACAGCTCGAAAAAGTTCCAGAACATTTTGTCCGCAAACAGACCCTTGTAAACTCTGAACGCTTCATAACGCCGGAACTAAAAGAAAGGGAAGACAATATATTGGGAGCGGATCACAAGCGAAAATCCCTGGAATATGAGCTATTTAATGAATTGCGCAAAGAGGTTGCCCTATATCTCACCAGGATTCAAGCCACAGCGCATGCCCTGGCTGAACTTGACGTCTTCCTTTCATTGGCAGATGTAGCTGATCGTCATAAGTATTGCCGACCTGAAATCCTTACAGATCAGCGACTGATAATCACTGACGGTCGTCATGCCGTTGTAGAAGAAATCTTAAAAGGTAAGGGAGATTTTGTCGCGAACAGTCTGGAATTCAACGGTGATGACCGGCGAGCCATGATTTTGACAGGACCCAATATGTC
>LFTF01000101.1:10405-10779 GCA_001512945.1 Clostridiales bacterium DTU023
GTGATGGAGTATATATCCGACCCGCTTTTGCTCGGCGCTCGTGCGCTTTTCGCGACCCATTTTCACGAACTCGTGGACCTTGGGAACATGTTGCCCGGTGCCTTTAATTGTCACATTGATGTCACCGAACAGGATGGAGAAATCGTCTTCCTCCACAAGGTAAAACCCGGTGGTACAAGTGAAAGCTATGGAATTGATGTCGCCAAATTGGCAGGTGTGCCTGATTCAGTAGTTGATCGCGCCAGAGAAATCATGTCTCAGCTTGAAAAATCCGGTCGTGATAAGCGAGCGGTGATTCGCCGGAGCGCTCGACCCATGGACGGCCAGCAAGATCTTTTCAGTGGCGCACAGTCGGTGAGGACCGCCGACGAAAT
>LFTF01000101.1:10862-13319 GCA_001512945.1 Clostridiales bacterium DTU023
CAGAAGCGACAAACTGAAAACACAGGCGAAAGAAAGCAGGACTGATGTGGCGACCATTCGCAAACTCGACATACATACTATCAACAGCATTGCTGCCGGTGAAGTCATTGAGAGACCTGCAAGCGTCGCAAGAGAGTTGATTGACAATTCGCTGGATGCCGGGGCTTCCGTTATCAGACTCTCCATCGAAAGTGGAGGCATAAAGAAACTCTCATGTGAGGACGATGGCGCGGGTATGAGCGCTGTGGACGCGCTGCTTGCATTGGACAGCCATGCCACCAGCAAACTCGTAACAACGGATGATCTTTTTACTTTACAAACGTTAGGATTTCGAGGTGAAGCGCTGCCTTCCATCGCTTCTGTGTCGCGTCTTGAACTTCGCACACGTAGGCGTGAAGATGATGAGGGCACACGTGTTGTTGTTGAAGGAGGGGACAAGGTATTCGAAGGACCGCATGGGATGACAGGCGGTACGGTAGTGATTTGCCGCGATCTATTTTTCAATACGCCTGCCCGGTATAAATTCCTGAAATCAGATGCTTCGGAGAGAGGTGCTGTCGCAGAAATCGTCGGCCGAGCGGCGCTCACTCGCCCTGACGTATCCTTCCGGCTTGAGCATGACAGTGATTCCAAGGAAATCCTTTACAGTCCTGGAAACAATGATTTGTTGAGTGCTATTTATGCTGTTTTCGGAAGTGAAACGGCGAAATTTATGATCCCTGTTACAAGCGCAGATGCGCCGATAAAGATCAGCGGATACATTACAACGCCTGATGGCGCCCGTCATAACCGCTCTAGACAGGTTTTTATTGTCAACGGACGCGTCATTCACTCGCCGGTCCTTCGCGCAGCCGCTGATGAGGCGTCAAAGACATGGTTTATGAAAAAACAGTTCCCGCAACTCGTCTTGAATCTTACGATTCCCGGGAATCTCGTCGACATCAATGTTCATCCTCAAAAGTCGGAAATGCGGTTCTGGGATGAACGCGCTGTATTTCGGTCTGTCTATCATGCTATCCGGGCAGCACTCGAAGCGGGCGGAAAAATCAATGAAACCGAGTTGACCTCAGTAGAGTCTCACGCAACAAATGCAATAAAGGACGATCATAAAAGTGGCGTCGTACCTGAACAGATAAATGAGACCGTTGTGCCGAAATCCACAACTGCGCAACTTGGATTTGCGGTAGACACACAAATTCAACCCCCCTCAATATTGCGTGAACAAACTAACGAATATGGGAACGGGGAGAGGGGTGAGCTTGTTTCACCTCCAGCCGATGAAAAAGTTACAAATCGAGCTGAAATAACCTCTTTGACCGGAGCTCGATTGATTGGAACTTTATTTGACACTTATATTCTGCTCGATGATGGCTCATCACTGATCCTGATCGATCAACACGCCGCGCATGAGCGCATACTCTATGAGGAACTCCTCCTCCGGCATCAAGAAAACGCGTCTGAACGCCCGGCAGGGCAAGTGCTGCTTGTGCCGGTCCGTGTCTCGTTGAGTGAATCAGAGATGACGATACTTGATGAGGATCGAGACTATTTCCAGCATCTCGGATTTGAGTATGAACCGTTTGGCCGGCGCGAAGCTGTTGTGAGAGCGGTTCCAATGGGCAGAGCAGACGGAGGATCTACGCTAGATCCTACCGTCGCATTGCGCGCGGCACTTGATACCGTGGCAACGGCACGCACTACCGGACAAACTGTCGATGACACTGAAATTTACCACATGATGGCGTGTAAGGCCGCCGTCAAAGCACATGACACACTGAGCTCAGACGAAATTATAATCCTGCTGACAAGACTCACATCCCTTACGAACCCTTATCACTGCCCCCACGGGCGGCCGGTCGCACTTCGCTTCACTCGTACAGAACTAGAAAAACATTTCGGGAGAATTGTGTGAATGCCTGATTCTCGAAGCGATACACAGATATTTCAATCTCCGTCTGCCGATGCCCTATTTGCAACGCTTTGCGATCGAGTACAGGCTAGCGAACAAGCGATTCCTGTTATTACAGGTCCGACGGCTGCGGGCAAATCAGCTTTAGCGATCAAGCTTGCGCAAGCAATCGGCGGTGAAATTGTTTCCTGTGACGCGATGCAGGTTTATCAAGGGTTCGATATCGGAACAGCGAAACCGACTCCTGAAGACCTCATGATGATTCCGCATCATATGATTGATATTCTGGATCCTTGTGACAGCATCAGTGTGGCGTCATTTGTAGATGATGTGACGCAACTTCTTACATCGCTTCTCGCACAAGGCAAATACCCAATACTTTGTGGCGGCAGCGTGCAATACGTTTCAGCTCTTCTTGACGGTCTGCAGTTTTTTGAAGCACAACCTGATTCTTGTCTTCGTGAAACAGTTGCAAGAGAAATTGATGCCAAAGGAGTTCAGGAGTCGTGGGAGATCCTTGAACAGCTTGATCCGGAGGCGGCAATCAG
>LFTF01000101.1:13400-15701 GCA_001512945.1 Clostridiales bacterium DTU023
CATTCTGGATTGACTTGACACCACGGAGTTCACTTTACGAACGGATAGACCGTCGCGTTGAACAGATGTATGACGAGGGCCTGACAGAAGAGACACGCCTATTAATGGAACAGTACCCCCAATACAATGATTGTCCCGCGTTTCGTGGCATCGGATATCGTGAGTGTGTCCAGTTAGTGCAAGGTGTAATTACGGAGCAGGAAGCTCGTATAATGACCGCTCGCTCTACCAGGCGTTACGCGAAACGGCAGCAAACATGGCTGCGTCGACGCGATGATCTTTTTGTTCTTCTGCTTGATCGCACATCATCAGACCAAGTCAATCAATAGCGATCCTCAAGGTAAACCGAAAGTCATTTTATTGTTTAAATTTTGTTTTAAGCAAAAATATCATGTCATTAACGCGGTATCCTTTATGGACCACTTTCAACCGTCTTCTAGGCGGTTGAAAGTTAGCATCAAATGGGTGGAAGCGTTCTAAAAGGAGGCTGATATGGAGCACTACAGACAAAAAGACACAAGCAACGTGAAAAAATTGCCGGTATCTCAAACAATTCGAATTCAGGAGACATTTCTCAATCACTGCAGGCGCGAGAAAATTGACGTTATCATCCAATTATTTGATCAATCAATCGTTGAAGGATTGATTGTGGGATTCGATCAGGAATCTATTGTGGTTGCTTCACGCGGCACGCAGCAATTAATTTACAAAACGTCAGTAGTTTGTATTAAGCCCTTTGAAGAACTCCACTTGATTTTCAATGAGAACTGGCGAGCGTCAAAGACGGGGATCACATATCCGCGGGTGACAACTCACGCATCCGGGAGACAGCACTGATCAAAGGTCTGTGCGCAGTAAACCGCGAACGATGCCAAGAATCATAGCGTCTTCACGTGCAAACGGAATATCATCGTATAGCCTATTCTCTGGGTGAAGGTAATAATGACCTTTTTCATCACGCTTTAGTGTTTTGACAGTCGCTTCGTCATCCAGAAGCGCGACAACTATGTCGCCCACCTGTCCGATTTGCTGTTTCTCGACGATTACTACGTCTCCGTCAAGGATAGCGGCTCCGCTCATGCTGTCGCCACGTACCCGAAGCGCAAAAAGTGTATCGGCTTCCCGTCCGAAATGGGCGGGGATGGTAAGCATCTGTTCAATGTTTTCAGTAGCGAGTATTGGTTTGCCTGCGGTTACTGTTCCTAGCAGAGGAACTCTCAAAGCATCGTCCAAATCAAGCGCGGGGACACGTATAGCACGCCGTTTTCCGGCATCCATCTCGATACGTCCGTCATCCACAAGACGTTTGAGATGACTGTAAGCAGTTGAGGTCGATCTGAGGCCGACGCCCTGACAAATATCACGAACTGAGGGAGCATATGTGTTCAATTCAATATATTCAATGATATATTCGTACACTTTATCCAAAGTTTCATCAACGTTGGCCCTTGTAAAAGGATATGTTTGTTTCATAAAGTCCTCCTGATCTGCCGACTGCGATGGTATGACATACATTCTACATTGACATCATAACAAAACAAACGTTCACCTTCAAGAGCAGATTAATAGGAGCATTCTCTTGATGTGTCATATGCTAAAATAGACGCGTCCGGGAGTACATCTATGACACAACGAATTGACAATGAAAAAGAAAATAGAAGGCAGCCTGTTCGGGCCGCTCAGATTCAGAATGACGCACAGTCATCGGTGCGCTATAACACGCCCGAGAAACAAGCCACCATGAAACAGACTTTTGTATCCAAAATTTATCCGCCTCCAAAAGGTGGTGCTAAAGGCGAAGTTCGATCAGGCCATAGAATCTTTAGACTCAAAGGATATACGACCGTCGGCAAAATTAACCGTAAATTTCAGCAAGAACGCAATCAGAGGACTCTGCGAAACGCCTTGACATTTCTGATGATAATTATTTTCTTGATTATTTTGGTTGCCATCTATAATCCTTTTACTAACGTAGATGAACTCAAAAAGATAACCGGTGAGGACAGTTTTTATCAAAAAAATAATCAAGAAGAAACCAACTACGCTATCACGCCATGATTTTGAGAATAATGTGATTTCTGCGATTTAAGAGTGCTCCACGATCATTTTAAAAGTTCCCTAACAATGCAGAGGTCATGTCGGTAACGATAGAATGACGATTAATTCCACGTGATAGCGTCTTGAAACAATTCAGGCACATTTACTGACAAGAGGCGCTAGACAGGTTGAAGTCGTGTAATTGAGTCAAATACGTAAAACACCGCTTTTGTACTTCGTGAAATTTATATTATACGAAGTACG
>LFTF01000101.1:15713-17263 GCA_001512945.1 Clostridiales bacterium DTU023
TACAGTTCCCTAAGTCGGTCAACCCATTATCCTCTTCTCAAGTGGTTTTAAAATCATATCTCGATCGAGGTCCGGTCTTGTGTCTGCCAATAAGTTCAAAGCGATACGTGCGCCCTTATCCATATTGTGCGAACCTGCCAGCACAAAGAATTCTCCGTCGCGTACAAGTGGCAATGTCTCATTGATTGCCTTGATCAACTCAGGCATGTAGGTAATGTCGTAACCAGACTTCTTTAGATCATCCAGCACAACATCCCGTTCCTCGTCATGTACGATATCGCGCGTTCGCGCCACATCCACACTCGAAGTCACAATAAATGTCTTCCAATTGATCCGGTCGCGGTATTCAGCGAATTGGGCGACAACCTCACGATTAACAAGAACTCCCCTATTGCCACGAACTGCGTAAATAATCTTGACCGGCCTACCCTCCGCCATGACTTGGAGCGCTTCCAGCATCTTGCGTGTATTGTCTTCATCACTGATATGATCATCAATTATGGTGAAATCGCCTTGATATATAATCTGAAGCCTGCGTTCGACGCCTTGAAAACTGCGTATATTTTCCGTTACGTCATTTGGCTGTAACCCATAGCATAATGTTATAATCATAGCCGCCATCGCATTGTATACAGAGTGGCGTCCGGGCACGGAAAGTTCGATAGCCCATCGACCAGGTTGCAAAATGCCTGCTTTAGTGGGTATAGGATTTCGGATTACTAAGTCAAAACTAGGGATGCCACCAGTAAGATTCAGATTTTCAGCAGTAACATCCACATCATTGTGTTCAATACTGATGGTAATAACCTGTCCCGGTGTGGTCTCCGCAAGCGCAAAGACGAGCGGATCATCTCGATTGAGAATGACTGGGACTCCGTGGGCTACCGTTTGAATGAGTTTAGATTTGGCTTGGTAATACGCTTCAAATGAGCCGTGGTCAGGCAAATGATCCGGCGTGATGTTTAGAAAAGCCACGATATCATACTCGATGCCGTAGACACGGTACTGTTCTTCCGCGATGGAAGAAACCTCCATCGATACGACTTGCACACCGGCGTCACGATGCTCGGCAAGCATCCTATGAAGATCTGAGCTCTCTGGTGTCGTTAGTGATGATTGTGTGTGTTTACCGCCGAAGCTGTATGCGACGGATCCGATAACAGATGTCGGAATATCATGCATCGAGAGCAGATGATTAACCATTGACGTCGTCGTCGTCTTGCCATTGGTTGCGGTGACACCGATCATAAAGAGATCGCGGTCGGCATACCCGTAGAAGCATCGTGAAAGCTCCGCCAGCGCCTTTCTTGCGATCGGTACCTTTACAACTACAGCACCGTCGCATTTACACGGACGTTCCAGCACAACGGCAGCAGCTCCTCGTCCGATGGCATCATCAATGTACAAATGTCCGTCGGTTATGGCTCCCGGGATGGCGATAAAGATAAAACCCGGCAAAACGGCGCGGGAATCACACGTGATTCCCGTGATCAGAGGATCACAAGGAGATGAACGCACTTCTGTGTCGGACAGTGATTCCAGAAGCGTTG
>LFTF01000101.1:17362-17980 GCA_001512945.1 Clostridiales bacterium DTU023
CAAAATGTCTGTCGCCTCAATTGGCCGCCGAAATCTGACAAAAACAGCCGCCAGGTGCCCGAATTCAACGGGTACCCGGACACACTGCGATGAGATCAATGGTTTTCTAGCCAATTCAATGCGATCCTCGCGAAGCTTGCCCCAAATTTTGAGTGGCTCCCACTCACTTTTTTCTTCTTCTCCGCTAATGAATGGAATGACGTTGCCCTGCATTTCAGGCCAATCACAAAGGCGTCTTCCGGCACCGGTGACTGCCTGATAAGTCGTTACAAAGACTTCTTCGATTCCAAAATCCATCAGCGGGGTTAACGCGGGTACATAGCTTTGAATAGAGCAATTAGGTTTAACTACAATAAATCCACGTTTTGTGTTCAAACGTTTCCTCTGTGCTTCAATCAAATGCGTGTGTCCCGGATTGATCTCAGGAATTATCAGGGGAACATCGGGTGTCCAGCGCATCGCTGAATTGTTAGAAATGACGGGAATTTCAGCTTTTGCGATGGCTTCTTCCAGCTGGATCAAGGCGTCTTTTTCCATGTCGACAGCGCTGAAAACAAAATCAACTTCCTGTCTCAAATGATCGATCTCGTCTGTACCGCGGACAATCATGTCCTTCAC
>LFTF01000101.1:17990-26488 GCA_001512945.1 Clostridiales bacterium DTU023
GTTGTGATCTCGAACCACGGATGGTCCGTTAACAGCAATACGAAGCACTGACCGACATGACCTGTGGCGCCAAGAATACCGACCCGGAATTTTTCCATGCCTAACCCTCCCCTCGTGCGCCCTAATTTTGCGCACAGGGCCAGTATATCAATTATGGCGCACTGCCGAAAGGCATAATCGACGTGCTAAAATGAAAGAGCTTGCACAATGGGTGTTGGCAGACACACAGAAAGGCCAGTTGCTTTGGATAGAGAAAAAGATAAACCGATTGATACATTTCAACGGCTTGAAGAGTTCCTCGGCTATATCAGGGCTATTCTCGAGCGGTCAGAGGGAACGGTACGCCAATATAGATACGACCTTGTCTTGTTCTTCCGCTTTCTAATTGCCGACAACAGATCGCTACAACCAGAAGATGACGCGTGGCTTGAAATCGATATCACGATTGTTAACGATTCTATGCTTAGATCATTACAATTGTCAGATCTTTATTCTTATATCACCTGGCTGGCAACCGTCAGAAAAAATGCGCCTGCCACTCGAGCACGTCGTACATCCTCTTTGAAGACATTTTTTGATTATCTGGCAACAAAGGCCAATGTGCTTTCCGAAAATATTGCCGCCAATCTGGAATCGCCTAAACAGGTTAAACGGTTACCGCGCCATCTCTCGCTTGAGGAAAGCAAAGATCTTTTAATGGCCGCCAGCGATGATGATTCACGTTTTTCGTCACGAGATTACTGCATATTGACACTTTTTTTGAACTGTGGACTTCGCTTGTCTGAGCTTTGCGGGATCGATCTGTCATCATGGCGTGAAGATACACTCACCGTCATCGGTAAAGGCAATAAAGAAAGAACCATCTACTTAAATAGCGCCTGCATCACGGCGATTCGCGATTATCTTCCCGAACGCGTTACACCTAAGAGGGAACATAAAGACGCTTTGTTTATCTCGAGGCTTGGCAAGCGAGTGACACCACGCGCTGTCCAAAACATCATTAAAAAATATATCATTTCAGCAGGACTCGATCCCAATCGTTACTCAACACACAAACTTCGACACACGGCCGCAACCCTTATGTACCAGTACGGCAAAGTCGATATCCGGAGCCTTCAAGTGCTTCTGGGGCACGCGACGGTCGCGACAACTGAAATTTACACGCACATTGACCAGCGTGCCCTGCACGACGCCGTTGAACAGAATCCGTTGAATATCGAGCGAAGCCTTTCACGTAATACCGAGTGAGATAATTGATTTTCAATAAATAGAAAGCGGCGCAGGTGTTTTGACAACTGCGCCGCTTTTAAATTACCGGTCTTTACGTCGGATTGGATCTAATCTACGACCGCATTTTCTCAAAGAAGACTTTGTAGGCAACGTATGTTTTGTAAACATCGATCTTGCTTGCGAGTTCGAAGCAAGAATGCATGCAAAGCACCGGTACGCCACAGTCTATTACAGAAATACCGAGGTCCGCTTGATAGATGGCGACTGTGCCGCCTCCGCCCTGGTCAACGCGGCCGAGTTCACCTGTCTGCCAGGGAACATCGTTTTCGTCGAGCAGTCGCGTAACTTCGTTGAAATATTCAGCGTTTGCATCAGATGTGCCACCCTTGCCGCGTGCGCCCGTATATTTGAAGAACGCGATGCCGCGTCCCGCATAGCTGTTATTTTGTGGATCCGAGACCGACGCGAATGTCGGGTCGTAAGCATTGGTCACGTCAGAAGACAGCATGGAAGACATTTCGATGTTGTCCTGCAGTTCAATAGCAGAAGGTTCTCGTCCAAGGATTGAACGAACCATGCGTTTTTGAATGGATGGGAAAAGTTGTGAGCGAGCGCCTGTGATGCCCCCTGAGCCCGTCTCCTCCTTATCATATAGAATGACCATGGCTGTCCGCTTCAACGGCTCTGTAAGGTCAGTGAGAGCGCGCAAGGCCGTAAAGGCGCAGATGCGGTCATCTTGTCCGTAAGCACCGATGAATGCGCGGTCAAATCCTACGCAACGTGCTTTCGCTGCCGGAACAATTTCTATTTCCCCAGTCATCAGGTCGCGCTCCCGAATGCCATAGGTATCGTACAGAAGTTTGAGGATTGCGAGTTTGAACCGTTCCTTTATGTCTTCGCCACCCGGGAACGGTATGCCCCCGATGAGTACATTGAGATCTTCTCCCTCGATTACCTCAGACGCTTTTTTCTTCATCTGATCTGCGCCGAGATGCGGTAGAAGATCGGTGATTGTGAATACAGGATCCGTAGGTTCCTCGCCGACACGCAGTTTAACTGTGGTTCCATCTTTTAGAATGACAACTCCGTGAATTGCCAGCGGTACCGCAACCCAGTGATATTTTTTAATACCCCCATAATAATGGGTCTTGAGAAGTGTGAGATCGTCCGACTCGTACATGGGATTTGGCTTGAGGTCGAGACGCGGTGAATCAACATGCGCCCCAATCAGATTGAAGCCTTCCAGAGGTGATTGCGAACCGATAACAGCTGCAATGAGTCCTTTGCCGTGCACTGTTTCATAAACACGGTCACCGGCTTTTAACTGTCCCGCGGAATCGTACTCTCTAAATCCTTCTGCCTCCAAAAGCGCTTGCGCATAGTCTACAAATTCGCGCTCTGTCTTTCCCTCGTCGAGTGCGACTTTATAGTCTTCACAGAAAGCCATGACAGCCTTCATCTCTTCTTCATTCTCCGGATCCCAAAGATTTTTGAAGGTGAAGGTTAATTGCTTCCTGAGCTCATCAGCCTGCTCTTTTCTTTTGTCTTCTTGTTTCTTATCTACTTGTTCGCTCATTATTAACTCTTTTCTTCTCCGTGTAAGTCAGTATGACTGTGCTCATCTTTACCTAGAATACTGAATCTTTCCTGCCTTTCAGGCGTCATCATGTCATTTTCAAGGTAATATGCTTCCAACGCTTTCTTAACAGCCTGTTCTGCCAAGACAGAACAGTGCATCTTAACTTTTGGTAATCCATCAAGTGCTTCCGCGACGGCTCGATTCGTTATATCCAACGCTTCATCGGTCGTCTTTCCAATAATCAACTCTGTTGCCATACTTGACGTTGCGATTGCGGAACCGCAACCAAACGTCTTAAATTTAGCATCGATGATTATATTATTTTCAATTTTCAGATCCATCTTCATGATGTCTCCGCAGATTGGGTTTCCAACGGTTCCTGAGGCGGTGGCGTCGGAAATCTCACCCATATTCCGAGGATGCATGAAATGATCGAGTACCTTTTCACTGTATTCCATAGTTACCTCCCGAATAGCTTGTCCCTGTTTCACGAAAATACAGGCTCTTCTCTATCATTGAATTGCACTTGTTAATTGCTTTAAAATAACATCTAAAGACCGTAGCTACCTGTTATCTTAACATCAATTCCGCCTTCGGGAGGGATCAAACATGACAGTTTCCCCTTCACATAATCGTCATATAATGGCGACATTTCCCGAAGTCGGTGGATCACAAGAGGTATATCCACCAGAAAACGATCAATATCCTGATCCATCGTTTCGCGTCCAATTGATAGGCGCAAAGAGCCGTGCGCGATTTCCGCGGGCATGCCGATGCCAAGGAGGACATGCGATGGGTCAAGTGACGCCGAGGTGCAGGCTGAGCCGCTGGAGCATGCATAACCGAGCGTATCGAGGAGGAGGAGAATCGACTCCCCTTCAATAAACTCAAACGAGAAATTGGCATTGTTAGGCAGCCGTCTCACAGAATGACCGTTCAATTTCGTGTGAGGCACTCGTTCGATTACGCCTTTGATCAGACGATCGCGAAGACGGGTCTGTCTTTGTGCTTCCTCATCAAGTGTCTCCAATGCAAGCTGAAACGCTTTGGAGAGCGCTGCGGCATACGCGACATTCTCTGTCCCTCCTCGCTGCCTTCGCTCTTGCGCTCCACCGTCCATTAGCCGTTCAATCCGTAAGCCTTTGCGTTTGTACAACACACCGATTCCCTTTGGCGCGTAAAGTTTATGTCCCGAAAAAGACATCAGATCGCATTTTAAATCATGGGGATGAACCGGTACGGCGCCCAATGCCTGGACTGCATCCGAATGAAACAGGACATGGGCGTCATCGCACACTTGACCAATTTCTTGAATCGGCTGGATGGTACCGATCTCATTGTTGGCCATGATGATTGAAACAAGGATTGTGTCGGGACGAATAGCCTGTCGCACAGCTTCAGGGTCGACCAGACCTGTCTCGTCAACGTCAAGATAAGTGACTTCAAATCCTTCTTTTTCGAGCGCCTCCATCGTATGAAGTACGGCGTGATGCTCTATTTTACTTGTAATGAGGTGTCGTCCCTTGCCCTGCCTCGCGTGTGCAACCCCTTTGATGGCCCAGTTATCGGCTTCGGTGCCACATGAAGTGAAAAATATTTCTTCTGGCAAGACGTGAAGACCATTCGCAATCAATGCGCGTGACTCTTCAAGAATGCGCGCGGCCTTATGGCCCTCTTTATAAAAAGAAGATGGATTGCCATAAAAATCTTGCAAGACAGACATCACTACTTGAATTACTTCCGGCCTAGGCGCAGTTGTGGCAGCGTGGTCGAAGTAAATTCGCGGCAATTGCGCTGCTTCCTGCATACGTTGTTCAAAAGAAATATCCATGATCATATCCCCACTTTTGTCTTGTAAACTAACTCAACTGCTTGGCACCATTGTTCTTGATTCGTTTGTTTGGAATAGTTCCGAACGTTACGCGGTTCAAGGCAAGGGCTACCCGGCATCTATTAAATTAAATCGGATTGATTGATGTATTTGTCGACATTGCTGTGAAGCTGTTGACGCAAATCATCCACCTGACGCATCCAATCCGCGATTTTCTTTTCATAACCAGATTCTGATGGCTCATAGTAGATCGTTCCCAGTATTTCATCTGGAAGGAATGTCTGCCCCGATATCCCGGAGGGGAAATCATGATCGTATTTATAACCCTCGCCATAGCCGAGATCTTTCATTCCGTCAGCGGGCGCGTTCCGGATATGAAACGGGACTGCCCCAGTATCGCGTTGCTCAAGATCAGCCAACGCTTTATCAATCGCTAAGTAGGCCCTGTTCGATTTAGGGCTGGTCGCAACAGCAATCACCGCTTGCGAATAAATGATCCGGGCTTCGGGCATTCCTACCATAAGGGCGGCCTGCCATGCGCCGAGCGCAAGGGTTAATATCTGTGGATTGGCAAGACCGACATCTTCTGCTGCACATATAGTTATACGCCGACCGAGAAAACTCAAATCTTCCCCACCTTGCAGCGCTCTTGCAAGATAAAATACTGCCGCATCAGGATCACTTCCACGCATTGATTTGATCATCGCGGATGTGTTGTCGTAATGCTCTTCGCCTGCCCTGTCATAGCGTGCGATTTTCTTTTGCATGGAATCAAGAATGGTTTCACGAGTGATTGTGACTGAACCGTCTTCGTTGACGGGTGTAGTTATGGCGGCGAGCTCCAGGCCGTTGAGTGCGATACGTGCGTCACCTCCTGAGAGACTGGCAACCATCAAAAGCGTCTCGTCATCGATTGAAACAGCGAGTTCGCCTAGTCCGCGCTCTTTGTTAGAAAGCGACCGGCGCATCACGTCTACAATTTCACTTTCAGTGAGCGGAAAAAGTTGAAAAACAGTGGAGCGGGAAATCAGTGCCTTGTTTACTTGAAAAAAAGGGTTCTCTGTGGTCGCTCCAATTAAGATCAATCGTCCATTTTCAACTGACGGCAGGAGCGCGTCCTGCTGAGCTTTGTTGAACCGGTGGATTTCATCAATAAATAAAACTGTGCGTCCACCTGGTGTCAAAATTGGGTTTTCAGTATCTGAAATAACGCGTTTGATATCTGCCACGCCTGAAGTCACAGCATTCAATTGTTGGAAGTTCGAACTCGTCGAGTTCGCGATCACACGGGCAATTGAAGTTTTCCCGACCCCGGGAGGACCAAACAGAATAATGGATGACAGGCGATCTGCCGTTATCATGCGTCGGAGCATTTTCCCCTCCGCTAGAATATGACGCTGGCCGATAAAATCGGCCAGCGTTTCAGGCATCATGCGATAAGCGAGTGGCTCACGCCATTTTGCCTTATTTGTATTTTTTAGATCAGCAGAGATCATCGTACAGCGGGAATCCGGCACAAAGTACAGCTACCCGGTCGCGGATCTCGTCTTGGCTTTCATCAAAGCTGAAGACTGCTTTTGCGATCAGTTCGGCAATCTCGCGCATCTCAGGCTGTCCCATGCCGCGTGTTGTGACGGCGGGTGTTCCTACGCGCAATCCAGACGTAACAAACGGTGATTCCGTCTCGAAAGGAACGGTGTTCTTGTTCGTTGTGATGTGGACTGTGTCGAGGCGCTCTTGCATGTCTCTTCCGGTCACTCCGGTGCCATGCAGCTTCATCAGAAGCAGGTGGGTGTCGGTGCCGCCGGTAACGAGATTGATACCGTGCTCCACCAATCCTTCGCCCAGAACACGCGCGTTATTAACGACATTTTGCTGATATTCCTTAAACGAAGGCTCAAGTGCTTCTTTAAAGGCCACAGCTTTAGCCGCGATAACGTGCATCAAAGGTCCACCCTGAGTTCCCGGGAAGATAGCTGAGTCAATCTTTTTGCCGTACTCCTCTTTGCAGAGAATGATTCCGCCTCGGGGTCCACGCAGTGTTTTATGTGTGGTAGAGGTAACAAAATCAGCGTACGGTACGGGGTTCATGTGGAGTCCGGCAGCGATAAGGCCAGCAATATGTGCCATATCAACGAACAGGAGCGCACCCACTTCGTCTGCGATTTCACGGAATTTTTTGAAGTCAATGGCACGCGGGTAAGCGCTGGCGCCGGCAACAATCATCTTGGGTTTCACTTCAAGTGCGCGTTGACGAACAACGTCGTAGTCGATTTGTTCAGTGTCAGGATCAACTTGATAAGCTTCCGCGTTAAAATATTTACCGGAAACATTAATTTTCATACCGTGCGTCAGATGACCACCGTGGTTGAGGTCGAGGCCGAGAATTGTGTCTCCCGGTTTTAGCATGGCAAAATAGACTGCAAAGTTCGCCGAGGCACCCGAATGAGGCTGGACGTTGGCGTGGTCAGCACCAAAGAGTTTTTTGACCCGATCAATAGCCAGCTGTTCGGCGACATCGACGTATTCACATCCGCCGTAATAGCGCTTTCCGGGATATCCCTCAGCGTATTTATTAGTCATGACTGAACCCATGGCGTCCAGTACTGCCTGGCTGACAAAGTTCTCCGAAGCGATCAATTCGATGAAATTTCTCTGACGGTGTAGCTCATTCATCAAAGACTCATAGATCTCCGGATCAACTGGTTTTATGTTCTCGTATGGCATATATACCTCCTTTAAGGCAAAAAAATAGCACTAATGCTTATTTTACCATAAAAGACTGNNTGGATCTCCTGCTCCGTGATCTTTAGCATCGTAATCGCCACGAGTCTGTCGATATCAAGCCTTTCTTCCGCCCAGCTGGCCTCCTCAAGTGTGGGATGTGTCTGTGGATGCTTTGAGAGAAAAACCGAGCAACAATCGTCATAAGGCAGGATCGAAGTTTCAAATGTTCCTATGTCGCGAGCGATGGTTATGGTCTGATTTTTATCCATACCAATAAGTGGACGAAAGACGGGTTGCGACGACACTGCATCGATCGCGATGAGCGATTCGACCGTCTGGCTGGCAACCTGACCGAGGCTCTCCCCTGTTATGAGCGCTTTCGTGCCTGTTTTTTCGGCCAGACGACAAGCGATACGCATCATCATACGGCGCATAACGATTGTCAGCATATAGTCAGGACAATGCCTATTAAGTTCCAGCTGAGTTTCTGTAAAATCAACCACATGAAGCCTAATTCTGCCGGCATAAAGGCTGAGAGATGAAGCAAGTGATTGAACCTTGATAAGCGCCTGCGGACTTGTGTAAGGGAATGTATGGAAATAAACTGCATCCAGCGTCATGCCGCGCGAAGCCATCATGTAACCTGCCACAGGGCTGTCTATGCCTCCAGACAACAGAAGCATTCCCTTGCCGCCCATGCCGACAGGCAATCCTTTGACCCCGTTAATAATGTCATGGTAGAGGAAGATCGTATCCCGTACTTCAACATAAAACGTAAAATCTGGATTTTTTACCTGAACACTCAACTGATCTGGCCAGGCATCCAAAAACAGCGCCCCCGTTTCACAGCAGAGATCATATGATTTCACCGGAAACTCTTTATCAATTCGTTTGGCATCGATTTTAAATGTCTTGGGTCCCGCGTCCTTGAGAATAGGCGTCGCGTAATCGATCATTACGGTCTTCAATAACTCGTAGTCGGCATCAAGCTCAACGGCCGGGCTGATCGAAACAATTCCGAAGATGTGCGACAATCGGTTGACGACCTCATTCATGATCGTCTCATCGCTAAGAAGGCCATTTTCCAAGCTTCTTACCCAGATACGTGAATGTCTCTGCTCAATGTCAAAG
>LFTF01000101.1:26640-32744 GCA_001512945.1 Clostridiales bacterium DTU023
GTTCGACGAGATGCCGAATATCTTGATCGGAATGATGAGGGGAAAAACTGATTCTCACAGCTGACATGATTGTCTGCCTGTCGATTCCCATGGCCTCGAGAACGCGGTTGTCCCCTGCCCTCTTCGATCCGCAGGCTGATCCGGTTGATACATAGATCGATTCTGCTGACAAAGCATTCATCAAGGTTTCACCACGGATGCCGGGAAATGCTATGGATAGTACATACGGTGACCCATCGTCCGAAGACACTATGTGATGGGGAATTCCGCTTTCTCTGATCCCAGAAACAAAGACACTGCGAAGAGTTCTCACGCGGTCGAGATCTTCATCCATCCTGGCTTCGTGATATTCAATCGCTTCCATCAGAGCGAGCGCACCAGGCACATTTTCCGTCCCGGACCGCATACCCGCTTGCTGGCCACCTCCGTGCAGCAGAGGTGTCAAATGCAGATCTTTTCGCTTTAGCAGCAAACCTGTCGATTTCGGCGCACCAAATTTATGACCTGCTATAGACGCAAGGTCAATTCCGGAACGACGAAAAGAAAAGGCCAGTTTGCCACATTTTTGAACAATATCACTGTGGATAACGACGTGAGGAACGAGCCGGCGGATTTGCGGCACCAAAGCCTCCAAATCATTGATTGCGCCCGTCTCATTGTTTACCGCAATGATACTTACCAAATCACAAGAACGGTCCTGCAAAAGGGCAAACAGCGATTCGGAGTCCACGGACCCCGATGGGAGTAAGCGAGCATATGAGATTTCATACCCCAGCTGTTCTTTGATAAATGCCATGGATTCCAGCACAGCTTCGTGTTCACCTTCTGTAGTGACTGCACGTGCCGGCTTGTTGTGGTTAGACCAGGCGAATCCCTTGATTGCGTGATTAATTGATTCAGTACCGCCGGATGTGAAAAAAACCTCTTCTGGCAGGCAATCGAGTGATGCCGCTATTGACTGTCGGGCAAGCGCTATGGATTGGGCTGCGCGAAGTCCGCCAGCATGCGAAGATGCCGGATTGATAGCTGGTTCACCGAGACGGCGAGCATAACTCGACAGCACTTCAGGTATAACCGGTGAAGTGGCTGTTGTGTCAAAATCGTAGATCAATTGTTTAGTTGATTTCTAGCTTGAGAAGGTCTGGACGCAAGGCAATCCTAATGTGTTCACATACGTTCCCGTTTCGCCCGTAAAGCTCTCCGCTGGCTGCAAGAACAATCGTGCGCTTCGGAATCTCCAGGATCGAGGCTTCCTTGTTGCGTGCGGGTCTCGCAAGCAGTGAGACGCTGCCTTTAACAGGTAAAAAAGCGTACTTGTTGCTTTTTATGTCAATCATACGTTTGCCGGAAGCAATACTTTGACCAAGGTTTGGAAAAACTTGTGCGGAAATATACGACGTGCACCACCCGTAGACGCGCTGATCAAACATAATGGGCCATTGGAGCATCCAGTAACCGGCATGTTTGACTTCAGGGATGTTGAACGCAGCATCAAGTTCGGGATCAGGCTCTACGTGCTGGACGGGTTGCAACCCTATATCTTCGTAATTGACAAGATTAAGAAAACTGAACGTTAACGCATTAAAATGCGGAATCAGCAGACGATCAGGCTCGACGGCAACATAAGTGCCACGCCCTTTCTGAATCTCGAGGATGCCGTCTGATACAAGCTCCGCGATGGCTTGCCTGACGGTGGGTCGAGATAGATCAAGTTCTGCACACAAGGTCATCTCGGAAGGGATACGATCTCCCTGCCCGTAAACACCGTCCTGAATGCGTTCGACAATCAGCTCCCTTAACTGCGCATAAAGCGGGACACTGCTATGTCTGTCAAGTTTCATAGTGACGCCTCCTCTAACTGGTGCTAACATCATATCATAGACACAGGGAAGTTTTAAGTGTTCACGGTTGAATTTCCAGAATGTAATGACGTGTTAAAGGCACGGTTAAAATGGCAGGTATTTGATCGAACAGATATGTCCGCCGTGGTCAAGTTCAACAGGAGCATAGACGAACTCGATGATTTTGTCGGATTGTGTTTCTTGTCCTTGGAGCCAGGCGCTGGCAACTTTCCGTATACGTGAGATTTGATTTTCGCCTAACGCATGTTCAACATCTCCGTAAGTGTCGTTACCCGGGCTGCGTCCTTTGCATTCGATGACAAAGAGTCGGTCTCCATGACTCGTAATAAAATCAATTTCACCGATACCTTGAATAGCGAATCGGTGTTCCAGAATCGTGTGTCCCTTTGCAATTAGATCTTGGGCCACCATTTGTTCAACGTGCACACCGCGTTCCACAGTTTTGTATGCCGCCTCAGCTTTCCCTGCAATACGAGAAAGAAAACTCATGCGGTGTAGCTGACAGGGACCGCTTTCTTTGATCGATTCGATGTGAGCAGTCGTTCCATACCCCTTGTGGGACGCAAATCCGTAGACAGGGTAAACTTTGTCCCAATTCACCATCATGTGATCGCGTGTTACCTTAGCCAATACAGAAGCTGCCGCTATTACGTTGTGTCGCGCGTCTCCTTTGACCTCAGCGAGAATGGGGTAATCAAACCCCTCCAGTGTCATCGCGTCAATCAAAGCAATATCAGGTTTATGGGGAAGGTCCGCCAATGCGCGCCGCATAGCTTCTCGTGTTGCGTTTAATATATTGACGCGATCAATTTCTTGATTGCTCACCATGGCAACTGACCATGCCAACGCTTTTTCTTTTATGTCCTCAAATAAAGCCTCACGGCGTTTTTCAGTCATTTTTTTGGAGTCATTCAAACCGTACAACGTTATGCCGGGCGGCAATATGCAGGCAGCCGCTACGACAGGACCTGCCAGCGGTCCTCGGCCTGCCTCATCAACTCCCGCGATTGCGATATAGCCCTGGCTGCAAAGATCTTTTTCCAGCACGGACATTGCCTCGAAACGGTCAATATCGCGCTGTGTAATTCGAATACCAGGTCGTTTTTTATTCGTCATGGGCTTGTTTGTTCCATAACAGGCCATTCCAGCGTAATCCGCCCGATACGGCCGTTTCGAAAATCATCGAGCAACAACCCTGAGAAACGTGTCAAATCGGCTCGTCCCTCCGATGTTTGACATCCCATTCGAATGGCTGCGTTTTGAAATGCCAAGTGCACGTCCTGTTCGTGTGCGTCGTCCTGACCGTAGCGTTTAATCATCTCCGCCGGATAACGGTCCCACATCAGCTTTGAAAGCCATAGAGCGACCTCCTCCAGGGGGAGGATGCTGTCACGAATGGCACCTGTCGCAGCCAGGCACATTGCCTCCTCGTCGCCTGTCATCTTCAAAGGAAGAATTCCCGGTGTATCCAGCAGGTGGAGCTCACTCCCCGACCGCAACCAGTTCTGCTGGCGAGTCACTCCCGGTCTGGCTTCGACAGAGGCCGAACGTTTCCCGACAAGCTGGTTGATGACGGTTGATTTACCGGTGTTAGGAATTCCAACTACAAGCACACGCAGTGGACGGACAATTCTTCCCTGTTTTTTTGCCTTTTCAAGCAAGGGTTTTTGGAAGATCAGAAGGCGCCGTCTTATGAATCTAATATCAGCGCTTTCACGAAGATCGCTAGCGATGGCAAGAATTTTTTCATTGAGGAAATATTCGAGCCACGCTTTATTTGCTTCTTTATCTGCCAGGTCCGCATGTGAAAGCAGCAGAAGATGAGGTTTTTGCGGTTGAAACTGTAAAAATATAGGGTTGCGGCTCGCGATTGGGATACGGGCGTCCGCGATCTCCAGTACGGCATCTACATGACGCCAAGCCTGTTTGAGTTCCCTTGTAGCGCTCGCCATATGTCCGGGATACCAATGAATCTGCTTGTGATCTCTTCCTGTCTCCCGGTCCATACACTACCTCCCGATACCATCATGGGCCGATCGGTGAACGGCTGCCATGGTTCAAAATAAATCCGGTTAATCTTACTGATCAGTATACGCTACGATTGCAGTACACCGAAAAAGAAAAGACGTCATTGGGGGTACCGTAGGTGAAAGAGTTATCCACTTACTTTCCATTTTTTTCCTTGGCACGTTTGTCATTAATAATCTTCATATGTTCTTCGGTAATAAGCTCTACATTGTTCTCTTTTGCCCAATCAATACTCCCCTTCAGCACCAGCGACAGAAATACTCTCGGCACGCCGAGTATCGTCATGAGAGCTTCATCGGTAAATTTGATTTTGTCATCGGCACGGTCGGCCGCATATCGAACTGATTCAAGTGAGCCTTTACGCATTTGCAAAAGTTCTGATCTCATGCGTAGTCTGCGATGGTACCAAAAGTATCTACTGTCTCGGTAACCGTAGTCCACCGGGAGTCTTGGAAAATCCTTCGCCCGCACACCATTTACAATTGCATCCCTGTACTTCTTCTTCATCAATATTTTATCTACGCGAAGAATAAAGTGTGCCCCGTATTTACTTGTAATGCCGTTGAAATCACGATACGGACCTTCGTACCCGTTGAGTTGGCCCGCAAGATCCTTGTCAGCCCCATCCAGCTCGCACATCCACGTGCATTCGATGACTTGGACGGCATCCGTTAATACCTGCGGGCGTTTGTCTTCGGGGTTCTCTTCTTCAATCATACTTTTTTCAAGTCTGAAGTGGCAGTTGGGCATTTTATCTTCAGGTTTGTCACCGGGCCAGGAAAGCTTTACCGTTTCTTTGAATGTTTTCGGCTCATCGGTAATAAAGCTTATGGCACATTTCCCGTTACGAAGAATATTCTGCGCGGTATTTGATGAGTTGCGGCAACACAAAAGCATGGCATAGTAATCCTTGCCTGCAACATAATAGGGCTGCACTAATGAATACGGGCCCAGGGTGGTTGTCCCGTCCTCACAAAGTGTGCTGATGATCACGGTAGGCATGGGAAAAAACAACGATGTCTGATAAAAATTGTCTACGATACGAAGATTTTCAAAACTGCTCATAAAATAGATGCTCCTTATTATATTTGCCCTGCTCTCAGTAGTTTACCATTGGGTTTTTTGTCGATGTAATCTCCGTTCTCTATGATTAGCTGCCCCTCAACATAAACTTGAGCAATACCCTTAGGCGGCGCCGTAGGATTCCGGTAGGTGGCAGTGTCTTTGATATCTTTGGAAAAGACCGTCATGCCAGCCCATTGATCTTATGCTAATACGCCTCTGTTTGTGAGTCCGAATCGATCGGCCGGCATCGATGTCATTTTCATCACAGCATCCGTAAGGCTGAGTTCTTACCCTCCAGAGCCCAATGAAGAACCCTGGCAAAGGTCCTCTTTAACAGCCTTTAGCTGATCGAATACAAAACATCCACGACTCAGGTACAATATCCTTTGTAGGAAAAAGGGTAGCAGAAGCACCCGTTGTCCAATTTCGTTTTAACTTATGGACTTTGACGAAGAAGATCGACAATCGGATCTTCGACTGTTTAACATCTGGAGGAAAGATCGTGCCAAAACCCGCGCATAATAAGCATCATATCAGTGCCCGAACAATCATTGGCATTATTATTCTTGTCCTTTTGGGCCTCTCCGTCATCTTTACTGCTTTTCGACTGATCACGCTCCCGGCCGATTCTTTGACCCCTGAAGGTCGCAGCCTCCGCCAGGATTATGTGCTATCGCTTCTGCAGTGTCTGGGCGGCTTCGTTATCATGTTCGTGCCAACCATACTGGATAAGCGGTACAAAATCGTGGTACCTGACAAAATACAGATTATGTACTTCATATTTTTGTTCTTAGCTATTTACTTAGGAGAAGTTCAAAATTTTTTCTACCGGGTTCCATTCTGGGACAACATCCTTCATGCTTTTTCCGGAGGTATGCTGGCCATTATCGGTATACTGCTCGTCAACATTCTAAATGGACAAAAAAAGCTCCATCTGCAACTGAGTCCATTTTTTGTCGTTTTATTTGGCGCAAGTTTTGCCATCCTGCTCGGGGTCGTCTGGGAGATCTATGAATTCGCTGCCGACGGCTTGCTGGGAACTAATATGCAAAAATTCATGCGCTTTGACGGTGAACTCCTCGTTGGACGAGCCGCCCTCGCTGACACCATGATCGATCTGATCGTTGACCTGGGCTCAGCGGTCGTAGT
>LFTF01000094.1:0-148 GCA_001512945.1 Clostridiales bacterium DTU023
GGGACGTGGCGTTTTGCCGGTGTTCCCCTGATGACAAAAGAACGCATGCAAGAACTTGAACAAATCGCGCACCAAGCGGGGTGTCCGCAAGCACGCGCGACAGGCAATACGAAACTAGCAATATAGACATCCGGACGATAGGTCATAA
>LFTF01000094.1:303-866 GCA_001512945.1 Clostridiales bacterium DTU023
AGCAAGACGCTTTTTCATGAGAAACCGCAAGCGGCGTTTCTCATCATGAATCTCGCGATGGATTTTTGGACCGGCACCATGGATTTCTACGACAGCAAGACGGAGGGCGAGGAGTACGTCACTTACAACGAGATGCCGCTCTACCGTTTCAATACGTATTTCGGCATCCACACCGTCCATTACGCCAAATTGCGTGAGATCTCAGAAAGACGCAAACTCAACCTTCCAGGGATTGTTGGGAATGTGCTCCGCGTAGCGGTTGCCAGCCCGCTCTTCAAAGGAGAAAGTGGAGACGTCTTCAATGCGTGGACCAGACAGCACACAAAGAAGATAAGCACTCTGATGTTTCTCGGGTTTACGGATCAAGACGGCTACCCGCGTATTGTTCCTGCCATTCAAGGAAAATCTGTCTCAGACAGCCGAATTCTTTTGACGACGGCGCCCTACAATAAACTCACTCAAGACCTGAAAGACGGCGCTCGCGCCTCAGTGTTCGCGCTCAACCTCGATATGGAAGCTGTCCTCCTGAAGGGTACATTCCGCCGTGAAGCGGGTGGTTTCGG
>LFTF01000094.1:896-6073 GCA_001512945.1 Clostridiales bacterium DTU023
TATGAAAGATAATCAACGCATTACCATCTATCGTTTGCTATGGGAGCATAAACGCGGTTTCATAATCTACCTTTTCGCGGCATTCCTTCCGATCTTGCAGCAACTGATCCAGGAAGGCCTCTTCAGTTTTTCATTTAGCCTGCTTGACGCGACGACTTCAACCGAAATCAGCGCACGCATCACGATTATGGTCACCGGCATGCTCATACCAGCCGGTCTTTACTGGATTTCCCGACGCCTTCGTATCGGCTTTATGCGGGACATTTTGCTCACTATACGAAAACTCAGCTTTCGCCATATCCTGAGTCTCCCCGTCCGCGTCTTCTCACGCAAATCTCGAGACGAGCACCTTTCGCACCTTGTCAATGACATCAATATTATCGAGAACGATTTCTTTGTGTCATTTCTCAACGTCATCTTTAACGTTGGTCTCACGCTGATCACGATTTGCATTCTGCTGGTGCTCGATTGGCGGTACGGACTGGCGATTGTCCTGGCAACTTTTCTGGTCGCGCTTTTAGGACGCTTTTTTCGCAAACGTATCGTTACTCTCAAACAGCAAGAATCTGAGGCGAACAAGGATTTTTCAAAACAGATGTCAAATGTTTACAGCGGTCTGGAGATCTTGAAGCTCAACCGTGTGGAGGAGCCATTCCGGATCAGATCGATGGGTTATGTGACCGCGCTTGAAAAAGTCAAGATGCGCTTCAACATCTTTGATCATTTCCAGAGCGGCACTATGGGAACGCTGGGCCTTGTGTTTCAAGTCCTCTCTTTTCTCTATGTGGGGATGGAACTCGCTTCGGGCCGAATATCTCTTGTACAGGGAATATTCATGACCATGATTACACAGCGCGCGATCTGGAGTATGGTCCAAATTTTCCCGCACTTGAATAAACTGCGCGCGAGTGAGGAGATATTCGATCGCATCGTCAATGGTGACGATGAGGAACGGCAGGAGTTGCTCCCGTCGGGAACAGGTTCCTTCGCGCTCAATCACGCGCTCAAAGTTGATAATCTCTCCTTTTCATACGAGGGTAAACCTGTGCTGAGACACGCGTCATTTTCGATTAAGCCTGGCGAGAAAATCCTGCTCAAAGGCGCCTCCGGATCTGGCAAGACAACGCTCCTTAATCTACTGGCAGGCGTGCACACATCGTATGACGGGACAATCGATTACGATGGCAAAGAGCTCAGAAATATTGACCCGATCTTTCTCAACCACGGGATCGCCGAGATCTACCAGGATGTCTTCTTGTTTGAGGATACGCTTCGAAACAACATCACCTTGTTCGGCAACTACGAGGACAGTGACATTTTGAAAGCGGTCGACCAGGCAGGGCTACGTGAGCTTGTCGAACGGCTCCCGCTGGGACTCAATACACCACTCGAAGAGAACGGGAAAAACCTTTCCGGAGGAGAACGGCAACGCGTATCGATCGCGCGCGCCGTCATCAAGGAATCATCACTCCTGCTGGCCGACGAAGCAACGTCGAATCTCGACGAAACTCTTGGACGGCTTGTTGAAGCGACCTTGCTTTCACTGGACGCGACCGTAATCGCGATATCTCACCGCCACTATGACGGCGTAACGAAAAACTACGATCGTGTTCTAGAGATTGACGCGGGCACATTATCCGAGTGGCATGTCGATGATTATTTCCGGGAGGTGGTTTAAATGTCCAGGCCGATTAAAAAACAAAAAGAACCGCGCAAACCGTTACCTCCCGATCTGGTAAACCTACTGAGGCGCACGCGCCGAGAGCTAATACCTGCTGCGTTACCCATGGTCATGTCTGCGGCACTCAATGTATTTCTCATGCTGCTGATGAAGAAAAGTCTTGACGCCGCGCTCACTGGCGATCTCGCTCAGGTGAAAAACGCTATCCTGCCCATTGTGCTGGGCGCCCTCCTCTTCATACCGGTCGACCTTTTGTCTGCCTGGATGAGAGGACGCTACATGCGGTTCGCGAATGAATCACTTAAAGGGCGTTACATTGATCGCGTGTTCAAAAAGAATATCAGTGAGTTTCAAGGCGAACATCTCGCGCTCTATCTTTCGAATATCACGAACGACATGAACTCGATTGAACAGCGATACTTCCTGTCTCTTTTCGAAATCTTACGACAGTTCATCGGCGCCCTGGGAGGAGCTATCATCCTTTTCAGCGTCAACTGGATCGTAGCAGTGCTCGCGCTTATACCCGGCGCCTTTGTCTCGTTTATTGCGCTCCGTTCAGGCCGCGGACTTGAAAAACATGAGGGGGAACGGTCCGATTTTTTAAAACAGTACACCATCTACATCCGTGAAGTTCTCTCTGCGTTCCGCATCATTCGCAACAACAACCTGGAAAAGAAAATCAATGAGGATTTCGACGAGAAAAGCATCGGCGTTCAGCAAAAGCGGTTTGAATTGGATAAAGCAGAGTCGGTTGTCTATGTAAGAAACAGCGCAATCTTCTCGCTTTTGATCGCTGTGTTGCTAGTCGCCGCCATGTTTACGGCCCGGTCCGGGATTATCACGATAGGTGGGATTATTCTTGTGATCAGCGGCTACGGCTCCATTATGAACGCTTTCGCCAACGTATCAGAACGTCTCCCGATGATCGCGTCGGAGCGCCCCGTATTTCTCCGGATGGAACAAGCGCTTGAGAACAAGGGAACGGAAAATGAACTTGAAGTACAATCCTTTGCCCGGCTCAAGGGCGAACTCGTCTTCGATAAAGTTTCTTTCGCCTATGACGAAAACCAGGTACTAAACGATGCGTCATTTGCAATGCAGCGCGGCGGAAAATATATGCTCACCGGTCCGTCAGGCGGCGGCAAGTCGACCGTACTGCGGCTGATTCGAAAGTACTTCAATCCCGATGAGGGCGCCGTCATGATCGACGACCAGGATTTGCGATCCATCAGGCGGGAGTCTTATTACGAACACCTGGCCAATGTTGAGCAGCACGTCTTCCTATTTGAGGACACGTTGCGAAACAATCTGACACTTTACAAACCTTATGAAGACAGAGCAATCCTGGAAGCGGCCTCGGCGGCAGGGCTTTCGGGTTTTCTCGACACGCTCCCCGGCGGCCTTGACTATGTCGTCCTCGATAACGGCAAGAATCTCTCGGGCGGAGAACGCGCACGCATCGCGATCGCCCGTGGTCTGATCGCGGACGCGGATCTCCTGCTTCTTGACGAAGCATTTGCAAGTCTTGATGAGGATGTCGCGCGAAGCATTGAGCAAACGCTCCTGCGACTGGAGAATGTGACGGTTGTCTCGGTAAGTCACGTCATTTTCCGCGATACAGCCAGTTTGTATGACGCTATCTTTGAAGTCAAGCGGGGCAGGGTCACGCAAAGCGTCCTGTCCTCTTCGGCGTCGGATCTTTAGCGCAGGCGATCTGCTAAACGTGTCTTCAATAATTACGGCGACCGCGAACAAGCAGAGTCGCGAGTATTTCTAACGACACGATGTGTTAAACATAAATGCTGTCAACGTCATTTTCTTGGCTGACCAGCCCAGCTCTTTGCTGTGCGTGTGCGCTCACGATTATAGGATGTCCGTTTTCTGTTCACACTGCCATCCGGCCTGGATTGACGCGTTTTACCAGCTGATTTTCCCGCCCGGGAAGAAGAGCTGTTTGCTGAGCTATTTCTCGCCGGCCTCACCGCCTTGACTGCCGGAAAGTTGTCCATAAGGGGGAATGGATGGTTTTCGATTTCAACGAGCTGCTTGTCAATCAATTTTTCAATGTTGGGCAGAAGACTTTTCTCATCGAAGTTGCAAAAAGAAATCGCTATCCCTGAAAGGCCTGCCCGTCCTGTACGTCCTATGCGGTGGACATACGTTTCAGGAATTTCCGGCAGGTCAAAGTTGATCACATGAGACAATTCCTCGATGTCGATCCCTCTGGATGCGATATCGGTGGCAACAAGGACACGGAGATTGCCGTTCTTAAAGTCGTTCAAGGCGTTTTGGCGCGCTCTTTGTGACTTATTGCCGTGGATCGCCTGTGCTTCCACATCATTTTGCAGCAAATGCTTGACGACGCTGTTCGCGCCGTGTTTGGTTCTCGTAAACACCAGGGCGGAATCAATTGAGTCTCCCTGAAGGAGGTGTGTGAGCAGGTGCTTCTTATTGGCCTTATCGACGTAGTACATATATTGCTCTGTGGATTCCACGGTCGATGACACGGGCGTGATATCGACTCTGGCAGGATTTTTTAACAAATCTCTCGATAACTTGGCAATGTCTTCAGGCATCGTCGCCGAAAAAAGCAGCGTCTGCTTGTCTTCCGGTGTGTAGGCTGTGATTTTTCGAACGTCGTGAATAAATCCCATGTCGAGCATACGGTCCGCTTCGTCGAGAATCAGGATTTTAATCTGTCGTAAATCAATCAGCTTCTGGTTGATTAAATCAAGCAGTCGTCCCGGTGTGGCCACGAGTATGTCTACCCCTCGCTTTAAATTTTCTTCCTGTGGTTTCTGCGACACACCGCCATAAACAACACACGATTCCAGGCCGGTGTACACACCATAGGCGCGGGTACTTTCATATATCTGAATGGCCAGCTCTCTGGTCGGCGTCAAAATGAGGGCCCCGATCATTCGTGTCCGGGATGTTGATTGTTGCGTTTTTCTCAGCAGCTGCAGTGTCGGTATAGCAAAGGCAGCGGTTTTGCCGGTTCCCGTCTGGGCACAGCCCAGCATATCTCTGCCGCCCAAAATGATTGGAATTGCCTTTTCCTGTATGGGTGTCGGTATGGAATAATTTTCCTGCTCCAACGCCTTCAGTATTTCCGGGATAATATTTAACTGTTTAAATTGCATATGTTTTCTATTTCTCTTTCCTTGTTCTACTAGATCTGGTGCTCTTATTTTCACAGCGATAACACGCCATCCCCATCTCGGCTTTTGCCCGGGTCGGGAGGCGCACCAAACGATCTCGTCTGTAGTTTGCTATTAATCTATTCTCGGGAAAGTGCCAATAGTCGGTTTGTATAGACCTTTTATCGATATAGAAATGAACACGCAACAGACATCATAGGTTTTATTGATCTCTAACGCAAGCGAAACCGGCTAAATCGCGCCTATACACTCACGGGTTACATAAATCGAGGCGGATACGTCGGCTACCGGGGCAGTCAAACGCGGCCGGTCGACACCGGATCCTGAACACCTAT
>LFTF01000094.1:6104-6623 GCA_001512945.1 Clostridiales bacterium DTU023
AGCAAGCCCGACCTGCGTTCCGGGAAGCGTGATGATTTCATGTTCGGCAATTTTTATCTTGAAGGACGCACAGTCCCCTTTCGTATTTGGGATAAAGGCATCTATGACATTGTGATTGAGTATGGCACCGGAATCTATGTTGCCGATACGGTGGGCTCAGACTTTAACGGTCCCTATCTCACGGTAAGAAGTATTGATGTCTACCCGGGCAATGAGGTTACACATCACGATTTTCTGGGCGGTATTCCGCCCACAGTGCTGCTGGATCAACTGGCCGATATCCAGACACGCCTCAGCGCACTTGGCGTAGCAGATAAATGCTGGGATCTCATCAGCCTGGCGATCGATCACCCCTCGCTGGAGGGACGCTTTCTAATCGAAGGCGCCGCCATACGCCACCACGACAACATCATCGGCGGACTTGCCAATCACACATTCAAGATGCTCCGAATCCTCATGGCGATCCTTGAGAACAATCCGGCACTCAAAGCCAGCGCGGACCTTCTGACATTCTCAATT
>LFTF01000094.1:6713-8444 GCA_001512945.1 Clostridiales bacterium DTU023
AACTCGCCGGGCGACAAAATCCGTCACCCCGACTTTGGTTATTTGCGCGATATTCCGCTTTCCGAAAATAGGAAATAAAAAAGAATGCCCCGGCCTCTTCTCAGAAGCGCGGGGCATTCCCTTTAACAGATTACTAAACTGGCAGTAACGCTGTGCGTTTACAACTTATGACATCGGCGATTACTCGTCTTTTTTCCCGTCGTTCTCATCGAATACATCGCCACACTCCGGACAGAATTTCGGAACACTCGACCCATCTTCAGGTTCCCAGCCGCATTTATCGCATTGGTAATGCTCGACGACAGGCCTTGGCTTGCCACAGCTTTGACAGAATTTCCCTGTGTTCGTTGTGCCGCACTCACAGACCCATTCCGAAACTTCCGGTTTTGGGCTTCCGCAATTAGCGCAGAACTTTCCTGTGTTGTCTTCCTTACCGCACTCATTGCATTTCCAGACAGGCAATTCAGTGGTACTCAATACACCTGCCACAGGCGCGGCTGCGCCTTGAGCCGGTTGCTGTTGCGCGCCTTGCTGGAACAGTGTGTTCGCCTGACCACCGCCTGCCATCTGGGCCATGTTCATACCCGCAAAAGCCATGAAAGCTCCGGCGCCTTCATTGGATGCCGCTGAACGCATCGCGTCTGCCTGCGCGCCGACAAGTCCGGCTGCTGCCATAGTGGGATCACGGAATACTGCGCTCTTCTGGAGCTCCTTGATCAACAACTCGTCCTCTTCCGACGCTTTGATCGACTGAATGCCAACCGAAACAACGACGATACCGCGGAGGTTACGCCATTTCTCGGACAATACTTCGTTCAATGCCTGGGCGATCTCTTCTGTATGGCCGGGAAGTGCGCTGTAGCGAATTCCCATAGCGGAAATTTTCGCGAACGCGGGTTGCAGCGCATTCATCAGTTCGGCGCGTAGCTGGTCGTCCATACGATCGCGCGTGTAGGGTTCATCAACGTTGCCAGACACGTTTGTGTAGAACAAAAGTGGGTCTTCAATTTTGTAGGAATACTCTCCAAAAGCCTTGATGGCAAGATCAATATCAAGACCGATGTTCGTGTCAACGACGCGGAAAGGAATGGCGTTGGCTGTTCCAAACCGGTTGTTCATCATTTCCTTCATGTTGAAGTAATAGACACGCTGATCTTTGCCCGTGTCGCCGCCCATAGTAAAGCGGTAACCGATCCGTTTGAATGTTCCGACAATATTTTTGCCAAGAGGTCCATAGAACAGCGACGGTTCAGTGGACGTGTCGTAGATGAACTCGCCTGGCTCCGCGCTGAAATCAACGACTTTTCCTTGTTCGACAATGATCATGCACTGACCATTGTTGACCGCGATCACCGAGCCGTTCGAGATGATATTGTCCTCACCCTTAACGTTGCTGCTACGGCCGGATGTGCGCTTTTGACCTTTTTGAACAATGACGCTGTCTGCCAGCGAATCACTGTAGAAATATTCGCGCCATTGATCGGCCATTACGCCGCCGATGGCACCACCTGCTGCTTTCAGTAAGCCCATAGTATTCTCCTTTTCTCCCGTTTTGTCTCAAATCGTATTGTGTCATCACCCGGTCAAAACCTTAGAGTTCCCTCGACCGGTTGAAAGTGTCGCAAGTCCATTAATATAGTCAAAATCGACACACTCTTACGTACTTAGTTATCAATTATATTACCACACGCAACGATCGAGATTCAGAGTGATTCTCCATGAAATCAGGGT
>LFTF01000094.1:8524-8796 GCA_001512945.1 Clostridiales bacterium DTU023
CCGCTGGCGCCTGCCTGCGATAGGCCGCGTGTAATGCCGGCTCCGTCGCCGATCGCAAAGAAGTTCCTCAACCCTGTTTCAAATTCATTCGTCAATTCGAGTCGCGCGCTGTAGAACTTAACTTCCACTCCGTAGAGGAGCGTATCTGTATTAGCTGTGCCCGGCGCGAGACGATCAAGCACCTCGAGCATCTCGAGAATATTGTCAAGGTGGCGCTTGGGCAGGACAAGGCTGAGATCTCCCGGCGTCGCCTCGAGCGTAGGACGCACGAA
>LFTF01000094.1:8887-9078 GCA_001512945.1 Clostridiales bacterium DTU023
CCCCCGAGCATATTCGAAAGTGACGCGATGTGCTTGCCATAACGGTAAGGTTCTTTAAACGGTTCCGTAAACCGATTGCTGACGAGCAGCGCGAAGTTCGTGTTTTCACTCCTGAGCGCCGGATCATCGAAGCTGTGACCGTTGACTGTGATGATCCCATCAGTGTTTTCTGTGACAACGTAGCCGTATGG